>JALHUF010000513.1 GCA_022866195.1 Terriglobia bacterium | reverse complement strand
GCCTCAACGAAGTGCTGCGCCGTCTCGCCGACCAGTGCGAGCAGCGCGGAATCTCTCCCCGCTCAGTCATGATTGACATGGATCCCGTCAGCGTCATGTAGCGGATAGAGAGAGTCCTGTAGGGCTGATTTGGTGAGCCGTACCGCGGGTGAGGGTACTGGTCGGCTTGCTTGTCTCCAATTCGGAGCTTGTAGGGTTACGGCGGACTAACCCGCAAGCTCCTTCTTGAGATCTTCGAGCGCCGGCAGGAGTCGTTCGAGCCTCGCCCGGAATGCGCTTGCCCCTGATGCCTTGCGGAAACCACATGTCGGCGCGGGAAAGAGGGGAAGGCTTCCGCGGCCCGGGGACAGGGCTAGGAGCAATGCAGTTGCCTGTGTGCCGCTCGACGGTCTATTCCAGCGCCTGAAGCTCCTTGCCGGGCTTGAAGCGCACGGCCTTGCCGGGGGGAATGTTGACTTCCTGGCCGGTCCGCGGGTTTCGCCCGATGCCGGTCTTGCGCGGATTGATGTTGAACACCCCGAAGCCACGCAATTCAATGCGGTCGCCTTTGGCGAGGGCCTTCTTCATCGATCCGAAAACGGTCTCGACCGCCAGCTCGGCCTTAGTCTTTGTGATCCCGGTGCGGGTCACGACCTCATTGATGATATCGAGCTTGATCACGCGAACCTCCTGAAAACAAGGGCCTTTATCCTAGAGGCAGGGTTTCAGCGTTGTCAAGGCCTTTCACCTGTACTATCATGCCGGACCCTTTCTCTGTGAGCACAGTGATCGCTGCCCTTCCGGCAGAACCGGACCTGATTTCATTCGCCACCGAGGTGCTGCTCATGGCTGTGAAGAACGACCGCTGGATTCGCAAGATGGTGAAAGAACACGACATGATCAACCCGTTCGCCGAGAGCCAGGTGCGCGACGGGGTGATCTCTTACGGGCTCTCGTCCTACGGATACGATTTGCGGGTGGCGGATGAGTTCCAGATCTTTACCGCCGTCAACAGCGCCGTCGTTGATCCCAAGCACTTCGATGAGCGGTTGTTTGTCGAGTTCCGCGGCCCGGTATGCACCATTCCGCCGAACTCGTTTGCGCTGGGGAGGTCGGTCGAGTACTTCAAAATTCCGCGCAACGTCATCACGGTGTGCGTGGGGAAATCCACGTACGCGCGCTGCGGCGTTATTGTCAACGTGACGCCCCTGGAACCCGAGTGGGAGGGCTTCGTTACCCTGGAGATTTCCAACACGGCGCCCCTCCCCGCGCGCGTCTATGCGAATGAAGGCCTTTGCCAGATTGTTTTCCTCGAGTCGGACGAACTCTGCGAGGTTTCCTACAAGGATAAGAAAGGGAAATATCAGGCCCAAAAGGGAATCGTGCTGCCGAAAGTCTGAACGCGGTGCTTCGCGAGACCTCGGCCAGCACTTGTGGCGGCGGCTTGCCAGTTTTCTCGCCTCTGTGTTAATTTAAGAAGGATTAGGAAGCTGCCAGGTACCTTACTGAGCGTGCTAACTTATGGTTGCAGGCCTGGAGGCTGGACGCGAGCATGTCTCGCCCGGCACGAACCTATCTGAGGCGATGCCGCGAAGCATTGAAGAAGGTTAATCCAATCCGGTCGGTAAAAGGCACGCGCGATCTGCTGCCGGCGGAGACTGCCTTGTGGCAGCGCGTGGAGGAAGAGGCGCGCCGCGTCTTTGTGGCCTACAACTTCCGTGAAATCCGCACCCCGGTGCTGGAGCCGACGGTCCTGTTTGCGCGTAGTGTGGGTGCGGATACGGACATCGTCACGAAGGAGATGTACACGTTTACGGACCGGGATAACGAGTCGCTGACGCTGCGTCCGGAGGCGACGGCGTCGGTCGTGCGCGCCTACCTCGAACACGGCCTGTACAACGAAGGCGGCATCCACAAGCTCTATTACATGGGCCCCATGTTTCGCCGCGAGCGGCCGCAGAAAGGGCGCTACCGGCAGTTCTACCAGATCGGCGCCGAGGTGCTGGGCTCTTACCATCCCTCGATCGACGCGGAATTCCTGGAAATGCTGGTCCTTTTCCTGGAGCGCGTAGGAGTGCGGGATTTTGCGCTGCTCCTCAATTCGGTGGGGTGTCCGAAGTGCCGGGCGGAGTACGTGAAGGCTTTACGGCGGGCACTGGAGCGCGTAAAAGTTGATCTTTGCGCCGACTGCCAGCGCCGTGCGGCGACGAATCCCTTGCGGGTGCTGGACTGCAAGGTGGAAGCGGATCAGCCGATCATCGAGAAACTTCCTCACATCCTGGAACATCTGTGTCCGGAATGCCAGCAGCACTTTGACCGTGTCACGGGAGAGCTGAAGCAGCGCGGCGTTGCCTACCAGATCACGCCGCGCCTGGTGCGGGGACTGGACTATTACACGCGGACGACGTTTGAGATAACCAGCAGCGTGCTGGGCGCCCAGAACGCCTTGCTGGGAGGTGGACGTTACGATGGGCTCGCGGAGATGCTCGGCGGGCCTCCGACGCCGGGGTTTGGCGTCGCCATTGGACAAGACCGGCTGATGCTGGCGGTGGAGCAGGCGGCACAATTGAAGGGCGAAGATCAGCTGGCCGCCTACGTTGCTTGGATGGGTGAGCAGGCGCTCCCGCTCGCCGCGCAACTGGCGCAAGACCTGCGTCGCCAGGGTATAAGCGCGGAGCTTGGCTATGAGCCAATCAAGTTGAAGAAATCGTTAAGTGTCGCCAACAAGCTGCGCGCGCGTTTCGCGGTTATTATCGGTGAGGGCGAACTCGCGTCGGGACGCTGCCAGGTGAAAGACATGAACACCGGCCAGCAAGAAGAGGTGGAGCCGGCGCGCATCGCTCAGTACCTGCAAGAGAAGCTCGGCAAGCCGTCAGTGTAGATCGCTGCCGCGGCCCGGCAGATCGACTCATAGCGGCGCGCAACGCGAAAGACCTCGCAACGGAGAACGAATTTGAAACTAGACCTCCTCGGTGACCGGCAGAGGACTCACTACTGCGGTGAACTCCGCAAGTCGCATGCCGGGCGAACAGTTTTTCTGGCAGGTTGGGTAGCCCGCCGCCGTGACCTTGGCAATCTGATTTTCCTCGACCTGCGCGACCACACGGGGGTGATCCAAGTCGTCTGCAACCGCGAGGTGAGCGCGGAAGTCCACGCTAAGGCGGAGGAGATTCGCGCTGAGTACGTCGTCGGGATTGAAGGCGAGGTTGTGTTGAGACCGTCGGATACCGTCAACCCGCAGATCTCGACCGGCGAAGTCGAGGTGATGGCGCGCACGCTTTTGCTGCTGAACGAGGCCAAGACGCCGCCTTTCCCCATCGAAGACGATATCCGAACGAGCGAGGAGGCCAGGCTACGGCATCGTTATCTCGACCTGCGACGGCGGCGGATGCAGCATCACCTGCGGCTCCGCCATCGGGCAAGCCTCACGGTGCGCGAGCACATGACCGCGCACGGGTTTGTCGAAGTCGAGACCCCGTTCCTGACTCGCTCGACGCCGGAGGGGGCGCGCGACTACCTGGTGCCCAGCCGCATTCACCACGGCCATTTCTACGCGCTGCCGCAGTCACCGCAGTTGTTCAAGCAAATCCTCATGATTGCCGGCTATGACCGCTATTTTCAGATTGTCCGTTGCTTCCGGGACGAGGATCTGCGGGCCGACCGCCAGCCGGAGTTCACGCAGGTGGACGTGGAGATGGCCTTCCCGCAGCGGGATGTGCTTTTCGACATCATCGAGCAGTTGATGGAGAAGCTGTTCGCGTTGATTGAGGCCAAGGTGCGGCGACCTTTCCCCCGCCTGAGCTACGACGAAGTGATGGAACGCTATGGCTCGGACAAGCCGCACTTGGGCTTTGGACTCGAGTGGAAACGAGTGAACCTGCCGGAGGGGGCGGGTGAGAAGCTGCATGTCCGGCAACCCATCAAGGTGCTGCGTGTGCCCGGTTGGGCAACGGCGGCGCGCAGCCAATTGGACAAACTCCAGGACTTGGCGCGCGCCAACGCGGCGGACTGGTTTTCTTACGCGAAGGTTGGAGACTCCGAGATCCAATCCCCGCTGGGGAAAATTCTGGGAGAAGAAGCAGTCCGAACGCTCGCGGCTGGGGCAGAGGCTGGCGCGGGAGATCTGGTTCTGTTGCTAGGGTTGAAGTCGGGGAGCGGCGCACCAGGGCCTCAGCAGCGCCTGGACGCTGCCTCGGGCGAATTGCGCCTGGAGCTGGCGCGGAAACTCGACCTCATCAAGCCAGGCGAATGGAACTTTCTCTGGGTCGTCGACTTCCCCATGTTCGAGTACGACGAGAAGGCGAAGCGTTTTGCCGCCATGCACCACCCCTTCACCTCGCCGCGGGAGGAAGATCTCGAAAAGCTGGAATCCGACCCCGCCGCAGTGAAGGCGCGGGCTTACGATTTGGTCTTGAACGGGTCGGAGATCGGTGGCGGCAGCATCCGTATCCACCGGCCAGACATTCAGAAGCGGGTGTTCAGTGTGCTGGGCTTGACGCCCGAGAAAGCCCGCGAGCGATTCGGCTTCTTCCTCGATGCGCTCGAGTGCGGGACGCCGCCGCACGGCGGCATCGCGCTCGGTTACGACCGCATCATCGCCCTGATGGCCGGGGAATCGAACATTCGCGAAGTCATCGCCTTCCCCAAGACCGCGAGTGCCGTGGACCTGATGTGCGATGCGCCGGCACCCGTAGATCCTGAGCAACTCGACGAGCTGGGCATCAACATCAAGAATTGATTGATTGAATCATTGAGTCATTGATTCATTGCAGGGAGTGGCGGCAGAATGGCATTTCAATGATTCAATGAAGAAATGAATCAATGGCTCAATCTTCCGTAATCCGCATCCTTCCCGAGGCTGTCGCCAACAAGATTGCCGCTGGCGAAGTGGTGGAGCGCCCGGCCTCCGTCGTCAAGGAGTTGATGGAGAACTCCGTGGATGCCGGCGCCGAACGCGTCGAAGTGGCGGTCGAGGCGGGCGGCAAACGCCTGGTACGCGTGGTGGATGACGGCTGCGGCATGACCCATGATGACGCGCTGCTCGCCTTCGAGCGGCACTCCACCAGCAAGATCCGGTCTGCCGAAGACCTGTTCCAGATTTCCACGCTCGGCTTCCGCGGCGAGGCTCTGCCGTCCATTGCCGCGGTGTCGCGCCTGGAACTGGAGACCCGCCATGCTTCGGAGAGCGCCGGGACGCGGGTGGAGGTTGCAGGCGGCAGGCTGCGTGACGTGAAAGAAATAGCCTGGTCCCGGGGGACGCGGGTCGAGGTTCGCGACCTGTTCTTCAACACGCCCGCCCGGCGCAAATTCCTGAAGTCCGAATCGACGGAGCTCGGCCACATCGCGACCCTGGTCACCCACTATGCCTTGGCCCATTTCCAGAAGAGCTTCCGTTTGACATCGCTGACAAATGAGATTCTGAACGTATCTCCGGTCGCGAGCGCGCGGGAACGTGTCTACCAGGTGATGGGCCATCAGTTGTTGGAGCAGCTAGTGGAGATTTCCCCTGTCGAGCGCCGCATGTCGGCGGCGCCGGCAGCGGAAACGGCCGAGGAAGGGGAACAGCCCGAGGAGCCGGGCGTCGTCCGTGTCTCGGGATTTGTCTCGCGCCCGGAGGTCCAGAAGCTAAACCGCAACCAGATCTACTTTTTTGTGAACCGGCGGCTGGTGCGTGATCGTCTCATATTGCACGCCATTACGGAGGCTTACCGGAACATCCTTCCCGCGAGCGTCTTCCCGGTGGCCCTGATCTTTTTGGAGCTCCCGGCCTCGGAGGTGGACGTAAACGTTCATCCTTCGAAGACGGAAGTACGCTTTCGCCGCGCGGCGTTTCTGCACGACTTGGTGCGCGACTCCATTCGTCAGGCATTGGTGGCGGCGCGGCCGGTGGCGGCTTT
>JALHUF010000512.1 GCA_022866195.1 Terriglobia bacterium | reverse complement strand
GGCCGTATGGTTGATGACGATGGGATTGTGCTGGGCCAGGTGCGGAAAGATGTCCTGCTCGGCGCCGCGGTGCGCGGCGTTGTAGCGCATCATGAGTGCTTCGAGCGCGCCGCCGGCCACCAGCTTGCCGGCCAACTTGCGGTTGTGAGTCGAGACGCCCGTCGCGCGCACCTTGCCTTCCTCGCGCAGGTGGTGCAACTCTTCCAGAGCACGCTCGATGTAAGTCTCCTTGCCCATCAGGCCGAGAAAGAGAAAAATGTCGATATAGTCGGTGCTCAACTGCCGGAGCCTTTTTTCGAGCGTCCGGCGGAGATTGGGGTACCACCAGAGGAGATTGTACGCCCCGGTGGCGATAACGAGGTTCTCTCGCGTGCGCGGTGGAAGCTCGCGCAAGACGCGGATCATCTGCCCGTCGATACCGTAGCAGAAGAAGAAATTGACCCCGGCATCGAGCGCTTTGTGCACCGCTTCCTTGCCGGGGCGGTAAGAGGCCGAAAGGCCAAGCCGACATACGCTTCGCCCGAGCTTCGGGAGTGTCGTGTACGCGAATGCCTGGTCCATTTCAGCACCCAGGGAAGAGGACGCCACGCGAGAACGGGATTGTAGCTGCCGACCGTGGCTGCTGGCAACACCCTCGCGGGCCTGCTGACGCCAGAAAAGGGCAGGCAAGGGGGCCCCGGTGACGTTGAGGGGCCCTTAAGCACTCCCAGAGTGTAGTCACGAGATTGTGAATCCTTGACTTTGGGTTTCGGGCGCGTTTAGAGTACGAGTCTATCTTCTTCGTGGCGAAGCACTTCGAAGCAGAGGGCTTTCGAGACTGGGCCCGGCGGCGGTGCCGTCCCCAGGGGAAAGGCGCTACGTAATGCTTGCATAAGTGCGAGGCGGGCGCTTGGCCGAGCTGGCAAAAACCGGGCTGGCGGATATTGTCGCCATGCGTCGGCGGCGGATCGAGGAGGCGCGGGCTCGCGTTCCGCTCGGCAAGGTGCAGGAGGCCGCCGAGGCGCGCGCCGAGCGGCGCGACTTCGCCGGCGCGCTAGGGGCCGGCAGGTTGCGCGTCATCGCGGAGTTGAAGCGGGCTTCCCCTTCGCGAGGCTTGCTTTGCCGCAACTATCAGCCGCGGCAGATCGCGCAGGGCTACGCGGCGGCCGGAGCTGCGGCGCTTTCGGTGCTGACCGAAGAGGATTTTTTCATGGGGTCCCTCCGCGACCTCGAAGAAGTCCGGGGAGCGGTCGGCTTGCCGGTGCTGCGCAAGGATTTTGTCCTGGATGGCTACCAGGTTTTCGAGTCGGCGGCAGCCGGCGCCGATGCCCTGCTGCTGATTGTCGCCGCGCTCGCTGACCAGGACCTGCAAAACTTGCTTGAGCTTTGCGACCGAGTAGGGCTTGCCGCGCTGGTGGAGGTTCACACCGAGAAAGAAATTGATCGGGCGCTGGCCGCTGGCGCGCGCATTGTGGGTGTTAACAACCGCAACCTGAAGACCCTGGAGGTGGACCTTGAAACCTCCTTGCGCCTGCGCGCAAAGATTCCCCCGACCTGCTTGGTCGTCAGCGAAAGTGGCATCCGCACGGCGGCGGATTTGGAGCGCCTCGCCGCGGCGGGGTTCAACGCCGTGCTGATTGGCGAACGGTTGATGGCAGCGCCGAACCCAGGGCGCGAACTGACGAAGTTGCTCGCGGGCGCGAAGGGGCTGGCCGTATCGAACCGATAAGTAGGCAGAAGGCAGACGGCAGTAGGCGGGGAACTAGGGGGATCCGGTTGCCCCCGTCTCCTGATCTGGCAGCGGCAACGTTTGGGCAGGAAATTTGTGATTGTGATGCATTGAATATCTCAAATCACAAATCTAAAATCGAAAAACACCATGGCCACGCGAGTCAAAATCTGTGGGATCACGCGACTGGAGGACGCTCGTCTGGCGGTCGAACTAGGCGCGGCGGAGCTAGGCTTCAATTTCTACCCGCCCTCGCCACGCTCCATCGCGCCCCGCACGGCGGCGGAAGTCGTCCGGCAACTGCCGCCGTTCGTGATGGCCGTCGGGGTTTTCGCGGACGAGCCTGATGCCGAGCATGTCGTCACGGTCGCGGGAGAGGCGCGCGTGACCGCGATCCAGCTCCACGGGCCGCGTTTCCCCCAGTCCCTGCGCGCGCTAGAGGGCTTGCGGCTGATCCGCGCCGTGGCCGTGCGCGAGGGCTTCAAGCCGGAAGAGCTCGGTCGCCTGAAAGCCAGCGCATTCTTGCTGGATACGTTTGACCCGAACCTGCGCGGCGGCACGGGAAAAACTTTTGACTGGAGCTTGGCGCGGGAAGCGAAGCGCTACGGCCCCATCGTTCTG
>JALHUF010000511.1 GCA_022866195.1 Terriglobia bacterium | reverse complement strand
TAGCGGAAAGTGATCTCGCTTCGATTTGAGTCAAATTGTACCACCAGCGTATGCAGATTATTCTTTGGGCTTGCCGGGCTGTTCCGAGAAGGGGATCGAGTCTGACCGCTGATGGCCTAGTTCCGGGATCTCCAGGCCAAGGGCCTGCTCCTATAGATTCCTCATGCAGCGCTGCACCATGCCCACTGATGTGCCGAATCGCGCGGCCAGTTGCCATAGGCTGCCCTCTTCATTCCGGTAGGCCTCACCGATGGCCTTCCTTACGTCTGGGCTCAGGTAGGTTCGAGGCGGGCGGCCGATGCGTTTGCCCTTGGCCCGGGCGTTACGCATACCCGCCTTCACCCTCTCCACGATCAAGGACCTCTCGAATTCAGCCATGGCACCGACTTCGTGGCTACGGGTTATCGGGAGTCCCGCGACATAATGCCGAGGAACTTTAGTGTCGGAAACGCCGCCGTTGTTCACCTCGTTGACTTGGTGAGGGGTCCAGGCGGCGAACGAAATTGGCGGGCTCTGGCCGATGTACTGAGTGCTGTGATGGAAAAGGATTGGGACGAAGTGACGCTACGAATGCTCTACAATCGCAGCAGCATCTTTCGCAGAGCGGCCCGTATCGCAAAGCGACGACTCACCGGCGCTGCTTGACCTCCTCAATACCCTCCCGCCAAACGGAACGCTTTCCCGTCCCCAAAATTCTGGAAACTGTTCTCGTCGGGATACCCTCCATTGTGTGAGACTGGCCCATGATGACAACGGTAGAAGTTCCAAACCGATTGCTCAACGTCCACGAGGCCGCGAAGCTCCTCGGGGTCAGCGTTTCGTCGCTTCGACTCTGGACGCGTGCTCGAAGGCTCTCCACAGTAAGGCTGGGACGGATGGTCCGCATCGCACCTGCGGAAATAGAGCGGATGGTGGCGGAGGGAACTATCCCGGCCCGGAAGGCGAAATGATTGACGCCCCCATGGTCGAAACGGTCGCGGGGCTTGAGCCGATTTGCGAGTCCAATCCTTACCGGCGGTACGCTCCGGGCGAGTACGACGCTGAATGCGTAGCGGCGCACACCTACCGAAACCCCTTACTGCGTGCCTGGAAGTGCCAACTCGAATTCCGACTACTCGGTAATGGTGCTGAGGTCTTCGCGTTCCTCAATCTCGGCAAGGGTGAGAAGCCAAAGGCTGGCCGGCACTCAATGTACGCCGGAGCCTGGACCATCGCCAACGGCGGGCCGCCACGCAGACGGCAAACCATGAGTGCACGGGTGTTCAAGGGGAAGATGTTCCAGATCAAGGTCGGTGACGTGATCGGTAACTATCGAGGTGGGCCGCACCATCCGAGCGAACGATACTCGGTTGTCCGGGAAATTGTTACGCAAATCTCGTTTGACATAGGAAGCAGACAAGCAACCAAGTACACAAGCAACCAAGCAACGGAGGCATGGGCAAAGTGACTGAGAGAATGACACTTACAGCCTTGGAGTGCAAAAACTTCGGCCCTGGCCGGGGGTTGGACAACCGAACACAACCGAACGGCGGGGCAGGTAATGAGCTGTCTGCCCCGCAAAGGCATCAGGTAATCGCTCCTAGTAGTGTACCACCGCTGGCAAAGGTCGGGTAGCGATGTACGAATTTCGTACGCGGGGGCGCGAACGCTCATGCGTGACGGGTGAGTCCCAGTGCTGAAACTTTCCGATGATGGGCAACACTGATACAATCCGCGCTGGCAACCAACTCGACGGCCATCTTTCGGTCTGGAGGCAGAAGATGGCCCGAAGAAGGTATCAGCGAGGCAGTGTGTTTTTGCGTGGCAAGCAACGGAAGGTCTGGGTGGGCCGCTGGCGCGAGGACGTTCTGGAAGCCGGGATTGTGAGGAGGATCTACCGCTGCGAAGTCCTGGCCGCTGTCGAAGAATGTCCCACCAAGCGTCTTGCCCAGCGATTGCTCGAAGAAAGGCTTTGCGTGGTCAACGCCGTGGGCTACCGACCGCGACCAATCACGACATTCAGCGAGTTCGTGCGCAAGTGGGAGACAACCGTTCTCACGGGGTACAAACGCTCGACGCAGCCCACCATGCGAGGGCACGTTAGACTCTACCTCAACCCCTGCTTCGGCGAGCAGCGACTGAGCCAGATTCACGCCGAGCAGGTTCAACAGTTCTTGGCGACCATCAAGCGCAGCGCACGCACGCGAGAGAACATCGTCGCCACGTTCCGGGCGATCTGGTCGAGCGCCAAGGCTTGGGGGTACGTCGCGCATGACCCATTCGACGGCCTCAAGATTAGCAGGCCACACCGCCAACGACGCGCCTTCCTGCCCGTCGAGGATGCCCAGAAGGTCATCCGATCAGCAGAGGAACCGCTGCGCACATTCCTGTGGGTCTGCGCCGAGACTGGCCTTCGGGTCGGTGAGGTTTGTGGACTGCATGTTAGCGACATCGACTTCGACCGCAGACTGCTCTACGTCCGGCAGAGCGTTTGGGAAGGGAAGCTCCAGTCGCCCAAGTCCGAGGGTTCGCAGCGCGTGCTCAAACTGTCGCCCGACTTGTGCGAGCACCTGGGCAGGTTCTTCGCCAACGGGTGGAAGGAGAACTCCGAGGCGCTGGTATTCGCCAGCCGCAGGGGAACGCCGTGGAACGCCAAGAAGATCCTCAACCGGAAGCTCCATCCGCTTATGGAGAAACTGGGGAGTCCGCGTTGCGGCTATCATGCTTTCCGGCACACGAATGTGAGCATCATGGACTCGCTCAACGTGCCGCTGGCAGTCCAGCGTGGTCGGACGGGGCACTCGCACAACCAAACCCTGTTCCGATACGCTCACGCTATCTCGAAGGACGAGGAAGAGTTTGCGTGCAAAATTGGGGCAGTTTTGAACCCACTTGCACCTAAATCTGAGGGGGGTGTCCATGTATCTCGTTGAAGATATGGCAGGCGTGGAGGGACTCGAACCCCCGACCCTCGGATTAGAAATCCGATGCTCTATCCTACTGAGCTACACGCCCGAACGTCGGTAACATCATACACCAAAACGAGTTACTGGACATAGGCGGTTTCGCGGTCAAGCCTCTCCGTTTGGCTGGTGCTAGTTTTGGTGTCAGTTGGTTCCACTGTCTTGGCCAGCTCCGGGCTTTCTGCCTGTGCCTGCCGCTTACCAAATTCCGCCAGCCTTTCCACGGCGGCCAATTGGTGAGTCTGCGCCAAGTGAGCGTACCGGCAAGTCATCTGGATGGCCTTGTGGCCCATGAGCTCTTGCGCTGTGCGAATATCCACCCCGGCCATGACCAGGCTGCTGGCGAAGGTATGCCGGAGACAGTGCCAGGTGAAATCCTCAATCCCCGCGTCCCGGACGGCTGGCTCGAACCAGTGGCGGGGCTTTTGGATGCCGAAAACGGGTCCGGTTCCGTTTCCGCGCCGGGAGAGAGTGAGAAGCGCGTCCACGGCGGCCCGGTTCAAGGGGATATGTCGCGTCTCGCCATTCTTACTCAGGCGAACGCGCAAAGTGCGCCGGTCAAGGTTCACATCTTCCCACGTCAGGCCGTACATCTCGCTTCGGCGCAAGCCGGTATTCAAAGCCAGATCAAACTCCGGCAGATGCTCCGGGTAATCGGCCTGAATGACTTGGCGGAGGCGTTTTTCTTCATCCACGGTGAGCCAGCGGATGCGGGCGTTGTTCTCGCGCCGGTATTTGACCAGCCGTGCGGGATTCGTGCTCACCTTCCCGTTCTGAGTGCCGAGCCGGTAGATGAGGGAGAGGATGGCTCTGTAGCGGTTCAAAGTGGCCGGAGCCAACCCTTCATCTTCGGCGGCCACAGCCAGATGCCGCTCAATATCTTGGGCAGTAACGGACTCCGCTTCCCGGTCGCCAAACCAGCCCTGTAGTCGCTTCATTCGGCAAACATCATCCTGATAACTTCGCTTGTGCGCTTTCGAGTAGGCGAGCGTGTCGCGCGCAAGCTCGGCAAAGCTCACCATCGGGCGGCGGAGACTCTCCGGTAATTTCTTGCGCTGCAAGGCTTCCGTCTTGCGCTTGTGATAGAGGGTGAACGCGGCACTTTTCGTGCCTGCCTTCTCGCGCCGGATGCGCCCGGTGGAGTCCGCATAACGAATCCACCAAATGCCGGAGCAGGGGACCTTCTCGAAAACCCCCTTGGGATTGCGCCAGATCCTACCCGCGGCCTTCGCATTACTCAGGGTCAGAGTCTCAGTTTGCATCGCGCTTCCCTTTCTTCGGCGGTCTGCCGCCGAGCTTGCCGTTGCGTCTAGACGCCCTGGCCTTACGTTCGGAGCACACTGCCCCCCGGCAGGCCGGGCAGAAGTAAACAAGCTTTACGCTGTGGATTGGACATCTCATAGGGTGAAGTATGAAGCCTAACACGATAGGTTGTCAAGTAGAATCCAGGGTGCCAAGATGGGAAGGCTTGGATAGGGTCGCGTTCAAGAAAAAGTGTTGACGTGCACCACTGCGCATGGTAATGTGTTTGTCAGGCAGCACCACATCTTCGGGTTTGCCCCCCGGTTTTTGGCGCGTAAGGTCGGAATCGCCACCCGATACCCCGGCAGCACTTGATCGTCGGGCTTGCCCCCTGGTTATACGGCGCGTAAGTTCGGCAACGCCACCCGATACCCCGGCAGCACTTGATCGTCGGGCTTGCCCCCTGGTAGGACAAACTACAAATTTTGATTCAGGCGGCCTCCCCGAAGGGGGGGCGCTAATTACATTCCCCGGGGGTGGTGTCATGGTGGAAAACAGCAATTCACAGGTGGGGAGTGAGCGGGTTTTGCTTACGAAGCGTGATGCGGCGTTTGCGCTCTCGGTATCGTTGCGTACCATCGATTCCCTCATTGCGGGCGGCGAGCTCAAGACGACCCGGATCGGGCGGCGGCGGTTAATCCCGCGTAGGGC
>JALHUF010000510.1 GCA_022866195.1 Terriglobia bacterium | reverse complement strand
GCTTCAAACTTACCCCACGCGCGCGCGTGGACGACGGGTTGTTGGATGTCTGCCTCGTGCCCGCCATGTCCAAGCTGGAGCTCCTGCGCTGGGCGCCCCGCGCCTACCAGGGGAAACACCTGGCGCATCCGCGCATCGTGTATTTCCAGGCTCGCGAGATCGTCCTCACTTCCCCGGCGCGCCTGGAGCTTTTTGGTGACGGCGAGTTTATGCAAGAACTCCCCGCCACCATCGAGGTCGTTCCGCGCAGCCTACGCGTCGTCGTCCCGGCCTGAGAGCGGACCGGCGCGTCCGCCCGGACTGGCAGCGCCCTGGCCTGATACCGCGCGAAAATCCCGCTACTCTTTGGGAGGAGGAATCCTCAGGTTCAGAACAATCCGGTTTCGCGGATCGATGATGCTGGCTCTGCGGACTTCGGAGGTAAGGCCCTTGTAGTTAGCCTGCACCTCGTAGTCGCGAGTCGGCTGGAGGCCGGTGAACTGGTACGCGCCGCCCTCCTGGGTAAAGGTGGCGCTCTTCTTCCCCGTCGAGAGATCCGTCAGCTCCACTGCGGCACCCACGATGGGATTTTCGGCCTCATCGGATACCATACCCGCCACCACGCGCGAGGGTTTCTTCTCTTTCGCCACCAGGCATGGCGCCGCAAAGGCCAACAGCAAGATGCCCGCTAGGGCAACCAGCCCGCCCACGCCGCGCACCCCGCGCCACCTCAACGCTGAACCGTGCCCGCCTTCCACAACGTCCGCGACTGATGTGCTCCAGCTCATGCTTTCACCAGGTCCCTTCTTCTTCGCCCTCTTCCCCAGTTGAAACAACGTCCAGTTCCAAGGGATTAGTGTTGACTACCTCGAGTTGGGCGCCGCAGTCAGGGCACTCCAGCCTCTGGCCTTCCTCGGTGTCATCTCCCACATCGATTGCCGCTTCGCATTCCGGACAATTGGCCATAGAACACCCCCCGGGACCACTCGACCCCCCATACCCCCATGTCTAGTCATTTCCACGGTGGATGTCAAGCGGCTGTCAAGTCCGGATTCGGCAGGGACGTTGACGGCAGCCCAGGTTTGTGCGTGCGGTCCGGGTCGGTGGGGACGCACGGCGAGTGGTTACACTCAGGCAGGCGCAAGATTCGGCACACTCCTCGGGGCTGCCTCGCCTTTTGTTGCGGCAGGCCCTTCCCCTTCGTACCCCAGGGAGGATACTCTAAGGGCCCCGCGTGAGTTGGAAACCGTCGAGAATTCGAGGTGAGGAATGAAAAACGGACATCAATTCGCCACTCTTGCCGTGCACGCCGGCGAAGGGCCCTGCCCGGCGACCGGTGCGCTGGACACGCCCATCTATCAGTCCACCACCTATGTTTCCGCCGACGCCGACGAGATGGCTGCCGTGTACGGGGAACAGAAATTCGGGTACATGTACACCCGTTACGGCAATCCCACCATTCATGCGTTGCAGGCGAAGATGGCCGCGCTCGAGCGCGGCGAGGCTGCCCTGGCCTTCGCTTCCGGGATGGCCGCCATCTCTTCCGCCGTCCTGGGCTACGTCAAAGCCGGAGACCATGTGGTGGCGGCGCGCTCGCTTTACGGTGCGGCTTACCACTTCCTCGACCAGAAATTGCCACGGCTGGGGGCTTCAACCACCTTCGTTCAGTCAACGCGCGTCGAGGATTTCGAGAAAGCCCTGCGGCCCAACACCAGTCTGATCTAT
>JALHUF010000509.1 GCA_022866195.1 Terriglobia bacterium | reverse complement strand
GACGGTGATCGGCGTGCCGTGAGGCGCGGGGCAAACTCATCTGCTGCGGCCTTCAGACCCGGCTTGGCGAAAGGGCACGGATTTATCCGTGCCGGGAAGTGCGGGAGAGATTGTTTTCTTTTGGCCTTCAGGCCCTGCTCGGTGGCGCAGCGGCTAAAGCCGGTGAAGGGGATTATTACGCGTTGGTACGGCACGACTAAAGTCGTGCCCTTTCGCACGTCGTTGCGGCACGACTAAAGTCGTGCCCTTTCGCAATTCGCAGACCTCAGAAGGTCTGCGCCAGCCGCGTGTTACTCCGCGGAACGTCTGCCGCGCGCCGCCGTCGGCCTCGCGGCGGGAGGTTTAAGGAGCGTGGGGATCCTCGGGAAAAGCCCAGCGGCCTTTTGCACCTGCGGGTCACCGCGCGTCTCGACTTCGTCTCCGACGGCAAGTCCAAACACCAGATTGAAAACCTCGACCTTAATCCTGAGCTTCAGGTAATCCTGATCCTGGGTCCAGTACTCCTCCGGCACGCGAATACGTTGCTGGCCCAAGTAGTCCCGAAACAGGTCGAGCACCGGGGCATCAGGCGCAAACGACTGGTTCACTTTGCCGTGGGTGGTTAGGTACTCGGAGGCGAAGTCGGTGAAGGTGCCGCGCTGGTTCAGAAAAGTGATCCAAGGGTCGCGCGCGGGAGCGGGGATCGCGACATCGGGTGTGATGCCGCCGCCCGCCGCGACGGGTCGGCCACTGTCGGTGCGGAAGGCCTGCGAAGGGTTCGACGCGACGGCCAGGCCGCTTTGGGGCGCCTCTAGGCCTGTGCCGGGCAGAGGCCGCTGGATGGAACGGCCGCTGGGCGTGAAATACTGCGCTGTGGTCAAGGCCAGGCCGGTCTTCTGGCTGAGAGCCGCCACCGACTCCACGACTCCCTTGCCGAAGGTCGGCTCGCCGGCGATGAGCGCGCGGTCGTGCTCCTGAAGGGCGGCGGTGAGGACCTCGGCAGCGCTGGCCGTATTGCCATTCACCAGCACGACCAGCGGCAGCTCGAAATGCGCCGGCACGGTGAATGTTCGGAAACTCTTTTCGGCCACGGCGCGCCCGCGCTGGGTTAGCACCAGGAGGTCGGGCTTGAGAAATATGCTGGCAATGACAATCGCCGCGTCCAGCACACCGCCGCGGTTATCGCGCAGGTCGAGCAGCAGGCCTTTCAGGCTCGGGCCTCCCAGACGCGAGAGCGCGTCGCTTACTTCCTGGGGTGTTTTCTGGTCGAAGCTGGTGAGGTGGAGATAAGCAAACCCAGGCTGGAGGAGGAAGGCCTTGTCAACCGTGGCCGTCGAGACCTCCGCGGGATTCAATTCGAAATCCTGCGCTACGACCCTGCCGGGGTGGATGACCCCCAGGCGGGCGGGCTGCGACCGGGCACGCTGCAACAACTCGATTAGCGAAGGTAAGTTGAGACGATCCAGACGCGTCCCGTTCACCTCCACAATCTCGTCGCCCGGGCCCAGCCCGGCGCGCCAGGAAGGCGACCCTTGGGCGGTCTGCAACACCAGCACTTTGCCCGGCGAGACGTAGAGAATCGTCCCGAAGCCACGGGCCGTGCCTCGCGCGAACTGCTGGAGTTGCTCAAACTGCTCGGGATCGAAAAAGGAGGAAAACGGATCCAGGCTGGAGAGCATGCCACGAATGCCGCCATCGAAGATGGCTCGGTCCGGGTCCAGCGGCTCCATGTAGTTCTCTTCCAGCGCGCTGTAGACTTGCGCGAACTTCAGGCTCTCTTGGGTTACTTCATCAGCGGGCACTTCGGTCTGTGAATAGAGAAGGGAAGCAAGAGACAGAACACAACCGGTGAGCACTAGCCTGCGGATGAATGGGGCGCGGATGTTCAAGCGACTCGTGTCACCCTCCCAATTCAGTATAACCTAGGTTCTCGCGGGACGGCCCAAAGGAGGGTGTCTCACAACCCATGCTGTAGCGGCGGCGTCCCCGCCGCCGAGGGTTTGCTTTCAACGGGTTCGACGATGAGACATCGCCGCTACAGTTGTAAACGTGACGTTTTGAGACAGCCTCCAAAGCGTGTCAACCCGTGCCCAGCGCTCCTCTGAACACGCGGGCACCGAGGCCTGGCCCAGGTACAGACAGGCGTGCCCGAACCGCTGGCTTCCGGCAGCAGGAGTGCATTCAGCATCCACGAAATTGCCGGGCTGTGGTAAATTTAAATGTTATACCCGACGGGGATACTCGAACCTTATGGGAGAATTTGCGATGGAAAGTGAGCACGATGTTACGCGGCGCGATTTCCTGAAGACGGCGGCTGCGGTGGCGGCGGCCTCCGCCCTGCCGAATGTCGGCGCGCCCGCGATTCTGGCCGATCCCGGCCCGAGCGACGCGGTCCGCTTCGGCATCATCGGGACGGGCACCGAAGGCTGCACCCTGCTGAAGTTTCTGACGACGATTCCTGCGGGCCGGTGCGTCGCCACGTGCGACATCTATCCTCCCAACTTGAAGAAAGGCGTCGAGACCATCGGCACCAACCCCCAGACCTACGTGGACTATCGCCAGCTTCTGGAGCGCAAGGACATTGACGCCATCCTGATCTGCACGCCGCTCAATCTGCACGCGCAAATGACCATTGATGCTCTGGATGCCGGCAAGCACGTCTTCGTCGAGAAGAGCATGTTCTTCAAGGAGGAGGAGGACGAGCAGATCCGGAAAGCAGCCGCCGCGCATCCCAAGCAGGTCTTGCAGGTGGGCTTGCAGCGCCGCTCCAGTGTCCTTTACAACGTGGCCATGGAGATGATCCGCAAGGGAGCGCTGGGCAAGATAACCTTCGTCAGCGCCCACTGGCATCGCAACAGCGATTGGCGAAGGCCGGTGCCGGACCCGAAGTTCGAACGCCTGCTCAACTGGCGCATGTACCGTGAATATTCCGGCGGCTTGATGGCGGAGCTTGCTTCCCATCAGATCGACGTGGCGAACTGGGCCATTGGCGCCGAGCCCGTCTCTGTGGTCGG
>JALHUF010000058.1 GCA_022866195.1 Terriglobia bacterium | reverse complement strand
TCAGGGAAGCATATCTTTTCCTTTACTAGCTATTATTGCTCAGTTGACGGCAGGGTTTTCCGAACACTCCTGACGAATTGGAAAGGAGACCCAAAGCAGGCCGAACTTCAGGAGCTCGCCCTCAAGATTGCCCAAAGCCTGAGGACCTGGTGATACCTGACGGGCGGGTGGCGCATCCAGCGCGCGGTTTGCGATGTGTGCGAGCAATGCCAGGCCCGTTACTTCCTATTCGCCACTCACTACTTCCGACTCGCGCTCCGGGGCAGGCACGGCGCGCGCTTGCTCCAGCATCTCGGCAAGCGCGGCGAGCCGTTCGGGGCCCATGTGGCCGAGCAGACGCCGGTGCAGGGCCGCGACGGGGGCGTCGAGATTTTGCAGCAGACTCAATGCGGCGCTGGTGATATGGGCGGTCACCACGCGCCGGTCGCTTTGCTCGCGCCGGCGGGTGACCAGGCCGTGACGCTCCAGCCGGTCCAGCAGACGAGTGATGTCGGGGTCGTGGGTCAGCATGCGGGCGGCAATGGCGCGGCAGGAAAGCCCCGCGTCGCCGGCCCCGCGCAGGATGCGCAGCACGTTGTATTGCGTGTGCGACAGCCCGGCGGGACGGAGCATCTGCTCCATGGCCTGGCTTAAGGCGTCGGCGGTGTGCAGCACGTTCAGGAAGACTTCTTGCTCGAGGCTGGCGAAGGGCTGGCGCTGCTTGATCTCCTGCCGCAGCCGTTTGCTCATGGCCTGAATCTACTCGTCATAACGATAGTTGTCAAGAGGACTGTTTGCCCCGCCACCAATCCCCCACCATCTGCTTTCTGGCGGAACGACCTATCACGGAATTCCTAATCCAGGAAGTAGGTGCGGTAGAGCGTGTCGCGTTTGACGGGGCGATAGCCGGCGTCGGTGATGAGGCGGCGAAGTTCCGCCTCGTCGGTGGTGTTGGTGCAGCCCGCAGCGCGCACCACGTTTTCCTCGATGAGGATACTGCCCACGTCATTGCCGCCGAAGCGCAGGGCGATCTGACAAATCTTAGGGCCCGGCGTCAGCCACGAGGCTTGGACGTTGAGGATGTTGTCCAGATACAGGCGCGACACCGCGAGGGTTTTCAGGTAATCGATGGCGGTCGTTTCCTCTTTCACGAAATTCCCCAGCGAGGTGTGGGCCGGCTGAAACATCCAGGGGATAAACGCTGTGAAGCCGCCGGTCTCCTCCTGCAATTGCCGGAGGCAATCAAAGTGGTTGAGGCGCTGCGCGAAAGTTTCGCCGCAGCCGAACATCATGGTCGCCGTGGTGCGCAGGCCGAGCTGGTGAGCCGTGCGGTGGACGCCAAGCCATTCCTCACTGGTGCACTTCCGGCGCGCGATGCGCCGGCGCACCTCATCGTCCAGAATCTCCGCGCCCCCGCCCGGGATGGAATCCAGACCCGCGTCCATTAGTCGGGCGAGGGTGTCGCGCAACGTCAGCCCGGAGACTTCCGCCATGTTCAGGATTTCCGGCGACGAGAAGCCATGGAGATGCAGCCGCGGGTAGCGCCGCTTGATGCTCAAGAGCAGGTTCTCGTAGAAATCGATCTTGAGGTCCGGATGAAGGCCGCCCTGCAACAGGATTCCCGTGCCCCCCAGCGCCAGGGTCTCATCGATCTTCTGGCAGATGGACTCGAGCGGCTGGATGTAGCTCTCCGGCGAGCCCACGGGCCGGTAGAAGGCGCAAAACGAACAGTACTCGGTGCAGACATTCGTGTAGTTGATGTTGCGGTCCACGATGTAGGTGACCACGTTCCCGGGGTGCAGGCGCCTGCGCAGCGCGTCGGCTTCCCTGCCGAGGCCGAGCAGGTCATCGGACCGAAGCCTGTCGAGAGCCTGAGACTTGGTCAAGGCCATCGGTGATCTTTCCATCCCACCTTGTGTCAGGCTTCTACTTTCCCGTTTGCGCTGCCTCCACCAGCTTGCGGATGGAGGGCACGATCATGATCAGCAATTCCGCGCGGGGTCTTGCCGCCCGGTCCAGCAAAGCGCCTTGGCGGTCCAACCACGCTTGCGGGGCGGGCTTGCCGGCTTCCACGTAGTCCAGGGCTTCGAGGCCCGCCGTAGCCAGGGCGGAGAGGTCTTCCGCCAGGGGAATAGCTTCCTGAAGGAGGGCAGACCGCTGCATCACGGGAATCAGCGGGACTTGGTTGTCGCGCCACAGGGTTAACTGCTTCCGGATTCCTGCGTGGTTGGCGCTCATCTGATCGAGCAGGTGCGCAAACTCTCGCGCCGCGTCGCTCTCCGGGCGGGTCGCATCCACCAGCCGATTGAGCGGCGTGAAGCTCGTGTACGGTCGGGTCTCCCCGCGCTCATAAAACTTGACGGGCTCGAGCACGTCGGCGAAGATCTTGAGAGGCGCGGTATCGTTCATATTCGTGAGGCGCTCCAGCATGGGCCTATAGCTCCACCGATGGTTCAACCCCAGCCCTTCCAGTTGACGGCTCACCCGGGCCAGGCGGCGATACATAGATTCCACGTCTTTCACATCCTGCGGTGACCACAGCCTCTCAGCGATGGCCGCGGCGCGCGGCCAGATGCGGGAATCAACATTCTCCGGCGTGACGTATTCGGCCCACATGCAGGCCTCTCCGCCCAGGATGCGAGACTTCTGCTCCTCAGCCAGGCCAGCGGTTTCTCCCTCCATCGGGTCAACTTTGTA
>JALHUF010000508.1 GCA_022866195.1 Terriglobia bacterium | reverse complement strand
CGGGTCACTTCTGGGCACTTTGGGCGCCCTTATGATGGGCCATTTGTTGAACCTGACGGATATCGGGAAGGATACGGCCTCCTTCCTCCAGGTCACCCTGCTGCTGCTAATGGCTTACGTGGGATTGGTTCTGGGAGCCAACAAGGGCGAGCTACTCAACCTCACGGCGCTGGGCGGCCTGTTCGCCGCCGAACGCCAGCCCAAGAAGAATTACAAGATCCTGGATACCAGCGTCATCATCGACGGCCGGATCGCCGACGTGGCCGAGACTGGCTTTATCGACGGCATGCTCATCATTCCCCAGTTCGTACTCCGCGAACTGCAACTCATCGCGGATTCCTCCGATTCGCAGAAGCGCAACCGCGGACGGCGGGGCCTCGATATCCTGCAACGCATGCAGAAGATGGCGACCATCCATGTGCTGATTGTCGAAGACGATTTCCCCAACGTCCGCGAAGTGGACATGAAATTGATCGAACTGGCCAAGCAGTATGAAGCTAAAATTGTGACCAACGATTTCAACCTGAACAAGGTCGCCCAGTTGCAGGGACTCCCGGTGCTGAATATCAACGAACTTGCCAACGCCTTGAAACCGGTGGTGCTGCCAGGCGAGACGATGCGCGTGTTCATCCTCAAGGAGGGCAAGGAGTATAACCAGGGGGTCGCTTACCTGGACGATGGGACCATGGTCGTGGTGGACAACGCCAAGAAAATGATCTCCAAGACCATCGATGTTTCCGTGACCAGCGTCCTGCAAACCACGGCTGGCAAGATGATCTTTGGCAAGTACGACGACCGGCAGCGACCCGAGGCCATGCACCAGTAGGGGCAAGTCCCAGGCCGGCGCCTGTCCTGTTTTGCGTAGGTTGTCAGTTGTCGCTTGCCGTTGCTGACTGACAACCGGTAACTGGCAACTGTTCTTATGAGCGTTCTGGCCATCATTCCGGCAGCGGGGACCGGCGTGCGCATGGGCGGCGGAATCCCCAAGCAGTTTCTGTCGCTCGAAGGGGTGCCGATTTTTGTGCACACACTCCGCAAGTTTGCCGCCTCCGACGCGATTGACGACATCTTCCTGGCCTTGCGCCTCGAGGATATGGAGCGGGCGCAGACCGACGTCGAGCGCGAGCATCTGGCAAAGCCCGTCCGCCTGGTCTGCGGGGGAGCCACGCGCCAGGAGACCGTGGCGCGGGCCCTGGCCGAGGCGCCGCCTTCCACTGAAGTGGTGGTGGTTCACGACGCCGTCCGTCCCTTTATTGAACCAGGCCTGATTCAGCGCGTGGTCGAGGCAGCGCGCAAGGACGGCGCCGCCATCCTGGGCATTCCCAGCGTCGATACGGTGAAGCAAGTGGAGCGCCAGAGCATCCTGGGAACCATCCCTCGCGAACGTATCGTATTGGCCCAGACACCCCAGGCTTTCCGCTATGCCATCATCCAGGAAGCCTTTGCGCGCGCCGCCGCGGATGAGTTTGCGGGCACGGATGAATCGAGCTTGGTCGAGCGACTGGGCTATCCGGTGACCGTGCTCATGGGCTCGGACCGGAACATCAAAATCACGAAGCCTTCGGACCTGCCCCTGGCGCGCCTCTACATCGCGCAAGAACGAGAAAAAAAGCAAGGGTGAAGTATGAAGGATAAAACCGACAAACAGAAGGCAGGGGTCGTAAGCCGTTCACTTCATCCTTCACACTTTTCACTTCACCCTTTTTACCGCGTTGGCATCGGCAACGATGTGCACCGCCTCGCCCCGGGACGAAAACTGATTCTGGGTGGTGTGAGAATCCCCTTCGAGAAGGGCCCCGTAGGCCATTCGGACGGCGACGCCCTCATCCACGCCATTTGCGACGCGCTGCTGGGCGCCGCCGCCCTCGGCGACATCGGCCACCATTTCCCGGACACTTCCCCCAAGTGGCGCAACGCCTCTAGCGTTCTCTTCCTCCGTCACGTCCGCAGATTGCTTGACCAGGCCGGCTACGCCGTTGTCAACGTGGACGCCACAGTGGGGCTGGAGCGCCCCAAGCTCGCGCCTCACATGCCTCGCATGCAGAAGCGTCTGGCCGCTGCCTTAGGCCTCCGCCCCGCGCAGGTGAGCGTCAAGGCCAAAACGGGCGAGGGCCTCGACGCCGTCGGCCAGGGTGTTGCCGTGCGCGCGGACGCGATCGCGCTGCTGGAAGGATCCCGTCCGTAGAAGCACACCCTATATCCTTCTCCTTGGCTCGCGCTGGCCATCTCAACACGCTGTCGGGGACTTCCGCTTGCCACTACTGGTTGCGGAGCGTATTGTGCGGACTTACGGTTACCGCTGTGCCTGTCATCCGTCCGCTGATCCAAAACGCGCTGGAGGAGCTACCCCTCGCGCCGTCTTCGGGACTTGTCCTGAACATCGGCCATCGTGGCGCGGCCGGCGATGCGCCTGAAAACACCATGGCCGCCTTCGAGTTGGCACTACGCCAGGGCGCCGACGGAATCGAATTCGACGTTCACCTTTCTGCCGATGGCGTGCCTGTGGTCATCCATGACGCGCGGCTGGAGCGCACGACGTCGGGAAGCGGTTGGGTGGACGAGCATTCCGTCGCCGCACTCAAGCGGCTCGACGCCGGCTCCTGGTTCAACGAAAGGTATCCGGGAAAGGCTCGCGGCTGTTTTGTTCGGCAGCGAATTCCGTTGTTGGAAGAGGTCTTGTGGTGGGTACGCCAGCGAGCCTGCAAGGCGCTCGTGGAAATCAAAGAAGGCAGCGGCGCGTATCCGGGAACCGAGGCCAAGATTCTGCGCACCATTCGCTCGACCGCGACGGCCTCGTTCGTCACGGTAATTTCCTTCGACCGCGCCGCGCTGCAGCGCCTGCACGAGCTCGATGCCACCCTGCCGCTGGGTGTCAGCTTCAAGCGCCCGCTTTTGGCGCTGCGTCGTGCCAAGCTGGTAGGCGCGCGGATGGTAGTGCCTCACTGGGCTTTCGCCTCGCGCCGCTTCATCCGCCGCGCGCATATGGCGGGGCTGCAAGTGGTCGTGTGGACAGTGAATCAACCACGCTGGATGCGGCGCAAGCTAGCCGACGGCGTGAACGGTATCATTACCGACTACCCCGCGCGACTCGCCCAGATTCGCGCCAGCTTGCGAGTCGACACGTAGCACGGCCATCTTGGCCGTGCGCATGGGCAGGATGCCCATGCTACGGAACTCGCCCGCGCCGACTGCGTATTAAGCAGTAGAGGACTTACAAGAGGTGCCGATGGTCAAATTCCTGCTCTGGTGCATCCTGCTGGTGCTTTGCTGGCCGCTGGCATTATTGGCGCTCGTGCTTTACCCCATCGTGTGGGTACTGCTGCTGCCGTTCCGGATCATCGGTATCGCAGTGGGTGGAGTCCTCGAACTTTTGCGCGCCATCATCCTGCTGCCAGCGCGCGTGCTGGGCGGACCTCGACGGATTTGAGCCGGGCCAGCGGATGGTGCCGACGCTGACCCTCCCCTGCGGCACATGGAGCGGGCCCGGTGCCGGGCTCAAGCCCGCCGCTACGAAATCGACGCGAAACACGCCTCTGCCAGAAGTTGTTCGCGGCCGCCGCGCTCCGTTATAATCCTGTGCGCGGTGGAAGGGAAAAAGCCGCGGAGTTAAAGAACAACTCCGCGCTACCAAGAGAGCGTGAAGGTCGCGAAAAAGTACATCGTCTCCGGTCTCGTCCAAGGGGTCGGCTACCGCTTTTTTGCCGAGCGCGTGGCCAACCAACTCGGCATCTGCGGCTACGTGAAGAACCTCTGGGACGACAACGTGGAAGTCTATGCCATCGGGGACGAGGCTTCGCTCGAGGAATTCAAACGCCATCTGGCTGAGGGCCCACGCAGCGCCCGCGTGACCGCCATCGAGGAGTCTGATGAGCCGGTGAACAATCGGTACACGCGGTTCGTGATTGAGGGGATGTGGTGAGAGTATATCGAGCCATCGGCTCATCGGTCCATCGGATCATCGCAACCGGCAAGTCGTTCTTCGGTGATTCGATGAACTGATGGCCCGATGATTCGATGAACCGATGGCCCGATGAACCGATGATCCGATAGTCTGGAGGCTGAGTGGAACAATTGAAGCGCCTGATCCGCGAAGTGCCCGATTTTCCCAAGCCCGGCATTCTTTTCTATGACATCACAACCTTGCTGAAAGACCCCGTCGGGCTGCGCCAGGCCGTGGACGTCCTGGCCGACCACTATGCCGGCCGGAAAGTCGACCGCGTAGTAGGCATCGAGGCCCGGGGCTTCATCTTTGCCCCCATGGTCGCCTATCGGCTGAACGCGGGCTTCGTGCCCGTGCGCAAACCCAAGAAGCTTCCCGCCGCAACTGCGCGCGCCACCTACAACCTGGAATACGGCCAGGACGCGCTCGAAATGCATCGCGATGCCATCACCCCCGGGCAGGAAGTGTTGATTATCGACGACCTGCTGGCCACGGGCGGCACCGCCGCCGCGGTGGCGCAGCTGGTGGAATCGCTCGGCGGGCGCGTCGCAGGCATCGGCTTCCTCATCGAACTGGAGTTTCTGAAAGGCCGCGAGAAACTCACCCGCTACGAAGTCCATTCGGTTCTGAAATACCAGAAGTAGAGCAGCCTACGGTGGAGGAACCCCGGCGAAAATCCGTAGAGGTCCTGCCCTGTCTCAAGCGGGACAGCGAAGACAATAGCAGGCTTATCCTCAGTTATCAGACTCGGAGTCGAAGCCGAATTTCTTCATCTTGTAGCGGAGGGCGTCGCGGGAGATATCGAGGAGTTTCGCGGCGTGGGTCTGGTTGCCACCCGTTTGCCTGAGTGCTAAGCCAACCAGTTCGCGTTCCACTTCTTCGAGCGAAGTCCCTTCTCGGGGCAACTCCAGCACGGGAATCATCCGGCCGGAGGGCAAGGGCCGCCAGGAGGCCATCGTGGGGCCGGACGCGCTCAGCGGAGCAATTTCCGGACTGTCTGGGGTCGTCACCGGCAAGGTGCTTTCGTAACCCGGCGCCTGACCGGTGACCTGAATGGGGAGGTACGTGGGACGGATGTAATCTGACTCCTCCAAAATCATGGCGCGCTCGATGGCGTTTTTCAGCTCGCGCACGTTGCCTGGCCAGTCGTAGCGCACCAGGAAATCTCGCGCTTCCGGAGTGATCCCCTTGAGGCTCTTGCGAAAGCGGAAGTTGTAGCGCTCAATGAAGAAGTCCGCCAGGGGCAGGACGTCTTCCCTCCGATGTCGCAAGGGAGCAATGAAGATGGGGATGATGCTGAGCCGGTAAAACAAATCCTGGCGAAACGTGCCTTCGCGGACGCCCTGTTCCAAGTCGCGGTTGGAAGCGGCGATGACGCGCACGTCCACGCCGATGTCCTTCACCCCGCCAATCCGCCGGATGATCTGATCTTCCAGCACCCGCAGAAGCTTGGCCTGGAGATAGGTGGACATCTCGCCGATTTCGTCCAGGAAGAGGGTGCCGCCGTCGGCGATTTCGAAGAGGCCCTTCTTCTGCGCCTTGGCGTCCGTAAAAGCGCCGCGCTCGTGTCCGAAAAGTTCCGCTTCCATCAAGGTCTCGGGAATAGCGGAGCAGTTGATGGCCACAAAGGGCTTCTCGGCGCGGGTGCTGTCGTAGTGAATGGCTTTGGCAATCAGATCCTTGCCGGTGCCGCTTTCGCCCTGGATAAGAACAGTGGAGGCTTCACTCGCGGCCACCTTGCGGACGAAGTTCATCAGCTCCACCATGCGCGGGGACCTGCCGACCACCTCGTGGTAGCCGGAGCGCCGCTTGACCTCCTCCCGCAGGCTGTCGCGCTCGGAGCGGAGTTGCAGGCGATCAATGGCGTTGGCGATGGTGACCTGGAATTCATCAAAGTCGAGCGGCTTCTTGACGAAATCGAGCGCGCCCAGCTTGATGGCCGTCTTGATGTCGTCGAGCTGGGGGTCGGCCGTAATCATGATCACCGGAATCGAAAGGTAGTTCTGCTTGATTTCGCGCAGGACCTCAATGCCGCTCAGGTCAGGCAGGCGCACGTCCAGCACGATGAGGTCAGGGGCTTCGGCGCGTATCTGGGCTAGTCCACCCGTACCGCTTTCCGCCTCCAGCGCCGTATAGCCCCATTCTTCAAGCTGCCGGCGCACTGACCAGCGGATGAGCTTCTCGTCGTCAACAATCAGGACTTTCTCATTTGACATGGAGTTCTCTGGTTTCTTCGAAGGTCTCGCGCAAGGGAAGGCGAATGGTGAAGCGACTGCCTCGTTTCATTTGGCTTTCCACGTTCAATGCCCCCCCATGGGCAACGATAATGCGCCGGCACAGGGAGAGCCCCAGACCGGTCCCCCCGCGCTTGGTAGTGTAGAAGGGACGGAAGATCCGTTCCAGGTGCTCAGGAGGAATGCCCGGGCCATTATCGCTCACCGAAATCTCTAGATAGCCGGAATTGCCTGGCCCGGCCGCGTCGCAAGCTGCCGCCTCGATGACGATCCTGCCCTCAGATTCGATCGCCTGAATCCCGTTTAGAAGCAGGTTCAGCAGGACCTGGTGGAGCTGTTCCGAGTCCGCCAGGAAGGCGGGGAGGGTCGAGGGAATCTGAATGGAAAAGTCAACTCTCTTGTCCCCGGTCTGTTGGCGCGCAAGCTGGAGGGTGCGCGCGACAGTCTCCTTGAGGTCTGCCCGGCCAAACTGCGGCGGCTTGGGACGCGCGTACACCAGCAGATCGTTCAGGGTCTTCTCGATGCGCCGCACTTCCTGCCGCAAGTCCTCCAGCACTTCCCGGTCCGGATGATCCTTGGGAAACTCCTTGGTAATGATTTCAATGGCGCCCGCAATGCCCGCCAAAGGGTTGCGGATTTCGTGCGCCACTCCGGCGGCCAGCTCGCCCAGGGTGGCCAGATGCTCCGCTTGGAGCATCTCCGCGTCGTGGAGCCGCTGGCAGTGTTGGCAGAACTCGGCCCAGTGCTCTGTGAGGGTGCGGACTTCCCTCTCGAGTCGCTCTGTGCTGCTCCCGGAATGCTGTCCCGCGGTGAGCTTGGCGTAAGCAGGAGCAATCTTGGCGAGGGCCCCACGGAGGTCGCGCAGCAAGGTCCACGATTTCCGCTCCTGATAGATCAGCATCCCTGTAGCTGCCGAAAGCGCCGCGAGTAGGGCTATCGCCAGCCCTGTACGCAACGTCAGCCCTTCGTGGAAAAATTCGTAGACAATGAATATGACGATTCCTATAAGGGAAATCGCTACCACCACCAAATTCTGCGCGAAGGTGGGGGGAATCCGGAAAAAGCGTTTTAACCGGGTCCAGTCCAATGCTTGGCTGCTTTCTTTCGACGGGACGTTTAAGAGCTAATTGTAGCATACAGTTCGACCCATGGCCAGAATGCCCGAAACGTTTCCGCGGCAAATCCTGCTTCTCGGAGGGAATCTTCGGCAGCCAGAGCCACCCGGCTATTCATATTCAGCCCGCGGCACTTCGCTGGCCTCACTCTCGGGGGGCCCCAAGAAACGCTGGGGCACGGCGCGCCGTGCCCCTGGCGCAATCCTACGATGAGTGTGTGCTAAGCGTACGCGTGCAGGCCGGGAAGAAGGTAAGTCACACCGAAGAAGGTAAACAAGACGATGGCAAAGCCGATGATGGCCATGGTCGCGGCGCGCCGTCCGCGCCAACCGCGCGTTAGCCGCATGTGCAGATAGGCGGCGTAGGTCAACCAGGTAATCAGGGCCCAATCTTCCTTGGGATCCCAGCTCCAATACGAACCCCAGGTGCGATTCGCCCAGTAGGCTCCAGCAATAATCATCAGCGTCAGCAGAGGGAAGGAAACGGCAACGGTCCTGTAGATGAGGGCATCAAGCGTGTCCCGATGCGGCAGGTACTCAACGATCGCTTCGTGTTTCCAGCGCAGAACTTCCCAAGCCAGGGAAATGAAGAGCGCGCTCACCACGCCGACCAGCAAGAACGGGCTGGAGGCAAACCGGACCGGAACGCTTTGGTTGACCTGCGGCGCGAAATAGGGTCCGGACTCGATTCGCACGGCGAGCATAGTCAGCGCGGCTACCTGCCCGACGAGCGCGGCCAGGAAGAATCGCCGTGCCCAGAGGGTCGCAGCCCCGGACTGGGCGGAGAAGATGTCGATAAGGTTCAAGGCCAGCGTGCCTGCGGCCAGCACCAGAACGATGACAAACGGCCAGCCTAACCCGGGCATAGCTACCATCAGGGCCTGTTTCGGCCCGAGCATGATCTTCTCGCCTTCCACAACGTCCCAGGCCGGCACGAGCAAGTTCAGGCCCCGATCGACCGAGGTAAGCACGACGACGGCGTAGATGCCAGTCACCAAGCCCGTCGTCCAGTTGAGAAAGGTGCGCGGACTAGTACCATCCTTGACGAAATAGAGAAGCGCCGCGGCAAAGGAAAGCGTAAAGCCCGCGTAGCTCAGGACCGCCAGGGTAACGTGGATTTGCAGCCAAGTGCTTTGCAGCGCCGGGACGAGCGGACGAATCTCACCCGGAAGAACCTGCATCAGAATCAAGGCCAGTGCCGCGACGGGGATGGTGACCGCGGCGAAATATCTCAGCCCCAGCCGCCATTCGCCGAGAAGCTGGAACAGCACCACGCCCCAGGAAAACATCAAGACCATTTCATAGATGTTGGAAAGCGGAGCATGCCCGGCGGCCACCCAACGAACCGCGATAGCAGCCGTGTGCAGAAGAAATGCGCCGCGGGTCAGGGCTCCGGCCCCGGCCACCAGTCGAGTTTCCTGGATCGCTAGCGACGCCACGTAGAGCACCGAGGCACCCAGATAGCCCACCAGCGCGATGTAGAGGAACTTCTCACCGGTTTCCCAGCCGGCCGCTCCTATCAACCGCGGAAGCGAGATCGCCAGGACGGTCGCCACGGCGACGCCCACGGCCAGCAGAATCCAGGATGCGGTGCTGGAGGATCCGGCCTCTGCCTGGGACTGGACCGGCCGGCCTTCGTCCGCGTGATTACTGGCGACTTTCGCCATAACAGATTCCCCTCTTTCTCCTTCTTGCCAAACTGGCTTTACGATTTCGGGGACGGTCAGAGACCGCCGCCCCAGGTTACCTTTCAGGCCGAGATGTGTTCGAGTTCTCGGACGGCGCCGGCGGGCGCACGGAGCGATTGCTCCACGGCGTCGGCTAGGCCATTGAACCGCGCCTCGAAACTCTCGCGATACTTGCTGGGCTGTCCCCCCAGCAGGAGGATCGGCCGACCCTTTGCGTCGCGTCACACGACGCCCCAGATGCGGATGTGCACCATGTAGAGCGCCAAGATAAGGCCGGCGGTCAGCAGCAAGCAGCCACCCCAGATCAATTCCTTCCCCGGCTGCTTCGCCACCTGGAGGCCCGTCGTATAACCCATTTCCACGTCGCGGAGTTGGAAGGTGATTCCCAGGTCGCTGGGGAAATTCATCTGGGGGAACTTGGGGAAGAACCATACCGACGAGCGCCTCCCGCCAGCCTGGGTAAGGACGAGCCGGATTGCCGGGTTGTTCGGGTCATTGGACCGGGTACTCAGTTGATCACCCTGGAGGACGAAGTCGGGAACGAAATCCCCCAGCTCGACCTGTACGGCGGGATCTCCCAGCTTCACTGCCTCACCGGGCAGCAACGTGAAAGTCTGCGGCTTCCGTTCCCCGCCCGGCCAACTAGCCTCCATCACCAGCTTCGTGGGAGCCCCGCTCGACCCGAAACTGGCTTGGAAGAAGCGAATTCCCCCGTAGGTGAGCGGGTCGTTCACGAAGATCTGCCTGCGCAGGATCTCCCGCCCGTTCTCTTCAATCGCCAGGCGCGTCCAGTACTGGCGGGGCGAGCCGTCGGGGTACTTTTCCATCCCCGCCCCATCACAGCGCAGCGTGAAGGGCAGTATGCGCGGCGGGGCATTGGAGGCGAGCGACTCTACTTGCTGGGTTCGCATGCCGGGACCGAGACTGATGTAGCCCCGGTATCCCCAGGTGCCATCGATGATGGCCCCAGTGAAAATGATGAGCAAGCTTAGGTGCACGATGTAAGGCGCGAGCCGCGCCCAGCGATGCTTCTCTACGTAGAGCGTTCTTTTCGTGAGCGATTCGGGGTGGGGGCGATAACCCAGGCTGGCAAACCTCTGGGCGGCGCGGCCCAGGGCATCCTGGGGCTGGCTTGACCCAAGGGGAATCTCCCGCAGGAAAGGCAGATTCCGCACATACCATTCGTCAGCGACCCGGTGGGGCCGTGAAAAATAACGCCATGCTTGGGGGAAGTGTTCTAGCGAGGCCAAGGCGATACTGGCCCCCAGCAGTCCCAGCAGAAGGATGAACCACCAGGCGTGGAAAACGTCGAAAAGGCCCAAGAAGTCCAGCAAACGGATGGTCTGCGGGGCGTAGATCTGCTCGATCTGCCCTTCCCGCACCATGGGCCGCTGGAGGATTATGGTTCCCGCGATAACCGTCGTGCCTACTAGCCCCAAAAGGATAAGTCCGCACTTCAAGGAACTGAAGAATTGCAGAATCCGGTCCACGATAGACTGCGGCTTGCCCATTCCTTGCTCCTGCCCTCTCCAGCGAACCAGTAAGCTCGCCGCCCCGAGATTGCCCCTCGGGCATCTCATATGCCAGCATAGCAATTATGTCCCCCCTGCACAATCCCCTGAAAAGACTCAAGAAAGAGCTTGAGGAACGTCCAAATCGCCCTCCGGCCATGTCAGCTAAGGTGCCGAGGTTGAGGGAAAAGGCGCACGATTATGCGCGAAGCAACTCAATTTGTCCCTGTCGAAATGCCCGTATGGGCAGGAGTTTTCTCCTATTTTTCAACAACTTGGACACGCCAAGCGTAGGAACCAAAAATGCTGACAAAAGGGCCGGTCCTGTTATACATACCCAGAAAGGAGCGCACTATGAAGACATTTTCCGGAGCACGTGGCCCTGCCGAGGCTCGAGAACTCGCTTCCAATCCCAAACCCGTTGCCTCCATCAAGGCAGACGGACCGTCCGAGATGCAACCGACCTTCACGCTGACGTTCAGCCTTGGCACCGCTATGCGTGAGATTAGCGATACGGTCATCCGAACGGTGCTCCAATACTCCCGTGGTAACAGGCTACGTGCCGCCCAATTGCTTCAAATCAATCCCCGCACTATTCGACGTCGTCTGGGAAAGAAAGAGGCATCTGGTTCGACACCCCTGGCCGCTTGATTCCCGTTCACAGCGCGGCACGGGCTTGCCCCTGAAGGGGCACTAAGACCCTCCCTCGCTCACGCTCCCGCGCCGATTCGATGGGCAGTAGCCATATTCAGGTCGATTCCAGGTCGTGCCGCGATGTCGGCCCGACGGCAGGATGCTCCCGCTTCATTGTTGGCCAAAGAAATTGGTGCCTGACGTGCTTGAGAAGCGGAAAGACCCCGAAGGGGTCAAATTTGAATAGCCGGGGGTGGAACCCCCGGAAACGGGTCGGTGCGCATTACAGATGGAGGAGACCTTAAAGGTTTGTTTCACGCGTTTTGACCTAGAAAGCTACCCGCCGGGAAGGATGTTATGGGAGGCGAACCAGCAGGCCGCATCCTTATTGTTGATGACGACCCGTATTTCCTGCGGGTCCTGAACCGCATCCTCTCGGGCGAGAACTTCCAGGTCAGGACCGCCGAAGGGGCGCTTGAGGCTTCGCGCATCCTGCAGGAGGAGTCTTTCGACCTGGTCATCAGCGATCTGCGTCTGCCGGACGGCGATGGTCTCAGCCTCCTCCAGGAAATCCGCGCGGCCGGGAGCGACGTGCCGGTAGTCATCCTCACTGCCTACGGCGAGGTAGACAGCTACCTGGAGGCCATGAACGCCGGGGCAACCGAATACCTCAACAAGCCGGTCAAGTCCGATGAACTGCTCGCCGTAGTGCGAAATTGCCTGCGCTCCTCCCGCGCCACCGCGCGCGGAAACGCCGCCTAGCTCTCCCTCTTCATCCGGGGGCAAAAGCCCCTCTGTAAACTGCGATAAGCTCCTGCGCGTGCCGAACCAGCGTCTGTCGCGGTCGTATCCTTAACCATGGCGAGGGGAGAGCCCCGCGAGGTCCTGGGTCAAATCTTCAATTCGACAATTGTTGCGCCACCACCACCCTCGCGGGGCGGCGCGGGATAGAACGTCTCGACGTGGGGGTGGGAAGCGAACATCTCGTGTAGCGTCCTCCTCAGGATGCCCTTGCCGAAGCCGTGGACAACCCGCAGGCGAAAGCGGCCGTCCAGGAAAGTTTGGTCGAGGAACTTATCCACTCGCTCGCGAGCTTCTTCAGCGGTGTTCCCGATCACATTGATTTCTACCGGGACCTCTTCGGGCGGGGT
>JALHUF010000507.1 GCA_022866195.1 Terriglobia bacterium | reverse complement strand
GGATGGTCAGTACCTCGTCCCGGCGGTCGATCCTCACTCCGAGTTGCTCAAGACACTCCAGGGTGCTGCGGCAATCAGCGCTCGCAGAAAAACCATGGATTTCACTCGGCCCTTCAGCAATGGCCGCGAGCATGGCGTAGCGGTGGGAAATCGACTTGTCGCCCGGCATCCGCACCGAGCCCACCAGACGCTTGACGGGTTGGATCATCTTGGCGGAGGTAAAGAGGCCCATGCGTGAGAAGTCAGGAGTCAGAAGTCAGAAGCCAGTGGTCAGGACCAACCGGTCCGTGGTCCACAGTCCGTTGTCCGTCTGCAACTATGGGGCTATGAGCTAAGCCGCCCCCACTGTTGACTGTCAACTGTGGACTTTTGACTGTGTTTGCGCGAGCAAGCCTGTAAGCCGAATCCTGTCCCCGATACGATCGGGGGGCGATCATTCCTCTAGGCCCGACATTGCTGTCGGGCTCAAGCGACCTACCCGAGAGTTATGGCGGAGCGGGCCACTCCTCCTCTCCTATTTGGTCTTGCTCCGTGTGGGGTTTTCCCTGCCCCCGATATCACTACCGGGGCGGTGCGCTCTTACCGCACCTTTTCACCCTTACCCGTCGGCTGACGGGCGGTATGTTTTCTGTGGCACTTTCCGTGCCGGAGGCGTACGGTCCGACTTGTCGGACATCCCCCTCCGACCCTCGCTGTTAGCGAGCACACTGCCCTGCGGAGTTCGGACTTTCCTCTCCCCCACCCCTGCTGGCCCCGACTGAATCGGGGCGCTAAGGCGGAGCAGCGATCGCCCGGCTTGCTCGCGCAACTTTCATGATAGTCTTCTCAAGGCGCCCGGTCAAACCCTTCCGCGACGCCGGGGTGTGGCCAACGGAACCCATGAAACGCCCGCTCGCAAGCTCGCCAGTCTTACTCAGCCTTGCGGCAGCATTGCTGCTGCTTTGCGCCACCATTAGCTCGTTCGGTCAGACGCCCCCTGGTCAGGCGCCGCCGGCGCCAAAGCAATCGCTCCTCGCCACGGCGGACGACTTGCTCCGCGAGATGAGCCGGACTACCGGACTGCCCATTCGCGCCCCGCTCCAGAAACAAATTCTCTCACGCGCCGAAATCCGAAAATACCTGGAAGAGAGTCTGCGCGAAGAGTACACGCCGCAGGAAATCCACGCCCAGGAATCCGTGCTCAAAGCTTTCGGCCTGGTCTCGCGCGAGTTCGATCTGCCGAAGTTCCTGCTCAACTTCTACACCGAACAGGCCGCGGGCGCCTACGACCCGCGCCGCAAAACGATGTTCATCGCCGACTGGCCTTCGGAAGAAATGCAGAAGATGATTCTGGCCCATGAGCTGACGCACGCGCTTCAGGACCAGAGTTTTGACCTGGAGGAATTCGTCCACGCCGCGCGCGCGAATGACGATGCTACCAACGCGCGCCAGGCCGTGGTGGAAGGCTACGCCATGGCCGCCATGATGCAGCATCTGGTCGAACCCGTTGAGCTGGCCAGCCTGCCTTCGCTCGAACCCATGATGGCCGGGATCATTCACCAGCGTCTGGAGGAATTCCCTGCCTTCTCGAACGCGCCCTTTTTCTTCCGCATGTTGGCGCTCTTCCCTTACGTGCAAGGCATGGGCTTTATGCAGCGCGGTCCGCAGCAAGGCGGCTGGGAGAAGCTGAACTCGCTCTTCACCCGCCCGCCGACCACCACGAAGGAAATCTTCGAGCCCGCGGTGTATTTAGACGAAAAACCCTTGCTGGAGATTTCCCTGCCCCGTCCGGCATCGCTGGCAGGCGCTGCCGGGCTGCGCCTGCTCACGGAAAACACTCTGGGCGAACTTGGCTACTATGCGCTGCTCGGCCAGAGCATTTCCGAAGACGAAGCCAAAACGGTAGCCACAGGCTGGCTGGCCGACCGCTATCTCCTCTACGAGGGTGCCGACGCCAGTCAGTTCGCGCTGGTTGCCAGAACGCGCTGGTCGAGCCCGGAGACTGCGCTGGCCTTTTTCCGCGACTACCACACCATGCTCGCACGCAAGTATCCTGAACTCACCTCGGACAAACGCTCCGCCGCCGATCTGTTCATTGGCTCCGCCGCCAATGGCCAGGTCATCCTGCTCCGTAAAGGTGATGAGGTCGCTTGGGCCGAGGGCGTACCCACCGCGCGAACCGAGGCCATGCTGAACTTCCTCGGCGCCTTCTGAAGGCTGCGTTGCCCGCCAGCCTGCATGCAGAATCCTGGCGGGCGCAAGCTTGGCCGCGTTGGTGTAGACTCTCTCCGGCCAAGCTTGATCGTGGAAATCCCGGACAACGGGAAAAAGAAAGGCGGCCTGAAGCCATGAGCACTGACGGTTGCGGCACTGGGGTTAGATTCGGAACGGAGTCTCACTGGCGTTGGCAAGCGGCAGCCACGCTCTGTGCTCTGTGTGTGCTGACCCTGGCGGTTCCGGCGCGGCCCGACGATAAACGACAGGAAATCCTCAGGACGGTTGACGCGGTGGTTGCCCAGGGCCCCTTCCGCGCCTCCTGGGAATCGCTCCAGGCTTATCAGGTGCCGGAGTGGTACAAAGACGCGAAATTCGGCATCTTCATCCACTGGGGAGTTTATTCGGTTCCGGCCTTCGATAACGAGTGGTACCCGCGCAACATGTACCTTCCGGACAATCCCGTCTTCAAACATCACGTCGCCACCTACGGCCCGCAATCGCAGTTTGGCTACAAGGATTTCATCTCGAAGTTCCGCGCCGATAAGTTCGATGCCCACCATTGGGCCGAGCTGTTCCGCAAAGCCGGCGCGAAGTACGTGGTCCCTGTCGCGGAGCACCACGATGGGTTCCCGATGTATGAGTGCAGCCTGACGGAGTGGAGCGCGGCCAAGCTAGGACCAAAACGCGACGTCGTAGGCGAGCTGGCGGCGGCCATCCGCAAAGAGGGAATGCACTTCGGCGCCTCCACGCATCGCGCCGAGCACTGGTGGTTCTTCAACGGCGGCATGACGTTCGATTCCGACGTCAAAGACCCGCGCTTTGCCGGACTGTACGGTCCGGCGCAACCGGACAAAACTCAGCCTGACCAAGCCTATCTCGAAGACTGGCTGGCGCGCACGGCTGAGCTCGTGGAGAAGTATCAGCCGGAAGTCCTCTGGTTCGACTGGTGGATTGAGCAACCGGTCTTCCAGCCCTACCTGCAAAGGTTTGCCGCCTACTACTACAACCGCGGCGCGCAGTGGAAACGCGGCGTCGCCATCAACTACAAACTCAAAACTTTCCCCGAACGCGCGGCGGTGCTCGACATCGAGCGCGGGCAACTCGACACTCTGCGGCCGCTGTTCTGGCAGACCGACACTTCCGTCAGCGAGAAGTCCTGGGGGTACATCGCAGATGACAAGTTCCGCACGCCCGACTCCCTGGTGGATGAGCTGGTGGACATCGTCAGCAAGAACGGCTGCCTGCTGCTGAATGTGGGGCCCAAGCCGGACGGCACGATTCCGGCCGAAGTCGAGAAGATACTGCTTGAGCTTGGCCAGTGGCTGGCCACGAACGGCGAGGCCATCTACGGCACCAGGCCCTGGAAGGTCTACGGCGAGGGGCCGACATCGGTGGTTGGCGGTTCCTTCAAAGACACGGTCAGCAAGCCTTTCACTGCGCAGGACATCCGCTTTACGGCCAAAGGCGACACGCTCTATGCTATCGCGCTGGCTTGGCCGGAGAACGGCCGGCTCACGATCAAGTCGCTGGCAGCAGGCACAGCGCTCACCGAGCGCGAAATCAAAAGTGTTGAGCTGCTCGGCTTGAAAGCCAAGCTGAAATGGACTCGCAACGCCGGCGGTCTGATCGTCGAACTGCCGGCGCAGAAGCCGTGTAACCACGCGTTCGCCTTGAGAATCTCACCTGTGGAGCCAGCGCCGACCCGTTAGGAGTGGAGCCCAGGATGGTTGGGTAGACTGGCGCCGAGCCTGACCACGACCTAGAAGCTGGTGGGCCAACGCCGCGCCACGTGGATGACCGCCAGAATTTCGATTCTCTTTCTTGCGACGCGGTAGGCAACCATGAAGGGCGTTCCAGAGATGACGAGTTCTCGAGTGCCTTCCACCCGTCCGCTCCGCCCGATCCCGGGGTGGGCACGGAGAACGTTTACGGCGGACTCGATTCTGACGATGACCGCGTGTGCTGCGGTCGGGTTCTCGGCAGCAATGTACTCATAGGCAAGGTTCAGGTCCTCGACGGCGAGCCGCGTCCAACGAATCTTCACCGCCGCCACCTGGCGAAGGCTCTCGCGACTTCCTTCTCAGCCGCAAACTGCCCGGCCTCTGCCTGCCGCAGCCCTTTCTTGATGTGCTCGATCTGCCACTGATGGACATCCAGGTAGGCGTCAATCGCCTCCTTCAAGACGTAGCTGCGGTCGCGGTCGGCGACCTCCGCGATGGCATCCAGCGCCTCTCTCTTGTCTGCGTCCAGCCGGAATGTGCTCGTCGTCTTCCCCATCGGTTTCGCCTCTTAAGATCAATAATACGCCATGAGACACCATATCGCAACAACTTACTTAGATCAGGTGGGCCTCCCGCAGACATTGCACAAGGCGCGATGTCTGCGCCACCCACGGCGCGCCCTGTGTGCCGTCTGCCGTCGTCCCTTATCCGTCAAAGAACCTACGGCATGAAGAGCATGCCGTGGCTACGGAGCTGAGCCCGCCGCTT
>JALHUF010000506.1 GCA_022866195.1 Terriglobia bacterium | reverse complement strand
GCAGGAGCGCGCGGTCAAGTGTTTCCTTGACGCCCTCAAGATAGATCATAAGCAATATGCCGTGCACTTCAATCTCGGCATCTCGTACATGCGTGCCGATGAATACGAGTCGGCGCAGCGGGAGTTATCCCGAGTGGTCGCGGTTCAGCCGGCAAACTACGCCGCGCGGCATTTGCTTGGACTGTGCCTGTTGAAACTCGGCAAGGTCGGCGAAGGCACGGCTGAGTTGGAGGCCGTGGTTCACGGCGAGCCGGAGAATCTATCCGCAGCCTATACCTTGGCTTCTGCCTACCTCAAGACCAACGAGTTGAAGAAAGTAGAGCCCCTGGTAGAGAAGTTCAAGCACCTCGATTCAGCCGAGTCCCACCTGATTGTCGGGGCATACAGTCTTGCCCTGCTGGACAAGCATAAGGCGTTGAAGGAGCTGCTGCTTGCCCAACAGCTCAACCCCAGACTTCCAGACCTGCATTCACAGCTCGGATACGCGTATTTTCTTGTCGGGAGAAGCGATCTGGCGACTCAGATGTTCGAAGCTGAACTCAAGATCAACCCTCAGGATTCCAATGCAATAAGCATGCTGGGCTCTCTATACCGACAACTGGGGCGGATCGACGAGGCCACCGCACTCCTCACGAAAGCCATCCAGATGAGGCCCAATGAGCCCGACATATTGTTTCAATTGGGGCTTCTGGCCCAGTCGAAGGGACAGGGGGAAGAGGCAGGAAGACTGATCGAGGACGCCGTAGCAAGAAGGCCGAACTTCCCACCTTATCATATCGCGCTCGTGCGCCTGTACTTCAAGCTCAAGCGCCTGGACGATATGAAAAGGGAACAGGCCATTGTCGATCGATTAAACGCGGAACGAATGAATCTGCCGACAGTTCGCGACAAAGCCCTCTACGATGCCACCAGGCCCCTGGAATGAAGGCATCCAGCTCGAGTGCGTTCGCGAAGGGCCGGCTCATCGGGGTTCGCTGAAAGCTGCAGTATCGTCCCTTCCCAGGGGTTGCGCGACGTATTGCTCCAAAAGTCGAGCCTTGCGCAACTCCTCCTCAGCGGTGGTATCTCCCGCACTTCTAAGAGCCAGGCCCAACCCGTAATGCGCCATCACGAAGTCGGGGCGTAAACGGATGGCAGTTCGGAACGCTTCAATCGCCTCCTGCTTCTTTCCCTGCCGGCTAAGAACTACGCCCTGGTTATAGGCCGCCATAAAGAAAGAAGGGTCGGCAGCCAGTGCCTTGCGAAAGGCTGCCAAGGCCTCATCAAGCTGGCCTTCATCTGTGTATTTAATGCCATCCGCGTTGAGCGAATTGGCCTTACTCGTTGCCGCTCTGACCTCCTGCAAGGCGCGTACCTTTTCAAAATAGTCCCTGGCCTCCTCAGCTTTCCCCTGGGCCTGGAGCAACATGGCCAGATTGTAGAGCGCGTCGAAGAGCGCCGGCCTGTAACGCAGGGCGGCGCGGTAGCTGTCTTCAGCCTGTGCGGGCTTGTCCCTCCGGCGGTATAGCTTGCCCAGTTCAACATAAGCCCAGGCCATGGCGGGTCGCAGATGGACGGCTTCGTTCAAGTGAATGCCGGCTTTCGTCAAATCCCCTTTCTCCAACGCAATCCTGCCCAGTTCGTAATGCGAGAACGCGTCGCCCGGGTCTAGAGTCAGAGCGGCCTGAAACTGATCCGCCGCTTGGTCACTTTCGTGCTGCCGGACTAATACCAAACCGATGCCATAATGCGCGACCGACAGTCGTGGGTTCAATTCGAGTGCTTTCCGAAACGACTTTACAGCCTCGGAGTGTTTTCTGGAGTCGTACTGTGATTTCCCCAGGAGAATATGCAGCTCGGGGTTCTCGGGTGCGAAGCGGAGTGCCGTTTCCAATTGACGTGCCGCCGCGTAGGAATCGCCTTCTCGGGCAAGGATAGAACTGAGATCCACCCGCGCGTCGATGTGGTCGGGCTTCAGCCGCAACACTTCCAGAAACTCGTCCACTGCGGCCGCGAGTTTGTCGCCACCCAGACGACTGTAAGCCACCCCCAAAGCATAATGAGCCTCAATGTAACCGGGCCGGAGGTTGATTGCCTCCCTTAGCGCTTCGACCGCCTCGGGGAATTTTCCTTGGCGCAGCGCCACGAGGCCCAGATCGTACTGGCGCACGGCGCTCGCACCACGCTCCAGCTGGACTGGCTGGTAGAAGCTGCTTAACTGTCGGGTGGGTGACACCGCGTGCGGAGGAAACGACTGGTGTTGATCTCTATTTCCTCCGGCAGTTGGCTTCGGCGGAGCTCCCTCTTCAACCACACGCAGGATCTGGTCCAGTTTTGGGTTGTCGATCACCTGCTCGATCCCGCTCGGCCAACGGATGCTGATGTGTTGGATGGTTTTCTCATCTCCGATTCCGAACGTTACACGGCGGTCGTTGGCCGACGCGTAGCTTCCCGCGGTACTCACAGTCCGGTACTGGACCTTGCCGCCATCGGTCGTGAGCTTCACGCGTGCTCCCAGGGCGTCGCGATTGCTCTTTCTTCCTACCAAGTCCAGCGTGATCCAGTGGTTCTTATTGCCTCCTTCGTTGCGCAGCAGGTGAGCCGGGCCGCGGTAGTCTGAGACTACGATGTCGATGTCACCGTCGTTATCGAGGTCACCGAAGGCGGCGCCGCGAGCAACCCACGCCTCGTTGAAAACCTCTCCGGAGTCGGCAGAGACGTTCACGAAGCGTTTCCCTTGGTACCGCATCAGCAAGGGCTTCTGCAGGTAGCGCAGATGCGGCTGCGTGACCTCAATGTTGTCCATGACGTGGCTGGTGGCCACGAAAACCTCATTCGAGCCGTCGTTATCGAAGTCAAAAGCGTGAATGCCCCAGCCGCCGAAGGGCCGGGAGATTTCCGCCAAGTCGGAGGTCACGCTGGAGTATGTAAAAGTCTCATCCCCGTTGTTGCGGAAGAAAGCGAAATACTCATAAGGGAGGGCCGTGGTCAAGATATCAGGGAAGCCGTCATTATCGAGGTCCGTGAAGTCGGTGCCCATGCCCGAGAAGGTGTTACCATCCTCCGTGAAGCCCACGCCCGCCAGCGCCGCCACTTCGCTGAACGTGCCGTCGCCATTGTTCTTGAAAAGGAATTGCGGGAAGGCGTCGTTGGCCACGTAGATGTCGGTCAGGCCGTCGTTGTTGAAGTCTCCGAAGGCCATGCCCAGGCCGTAGCCCTCCCGCTCTTTGACATAGCTCGACTCGCTCACGTCCGTGAAAGTGCCGTCATGGTTGTTGCGGAAGAGATAGTTGGAAACCGCCTTGAATTCGTTAGGGTGGCAGTAGGCGCGGCCGCCGGGCACATTGACACCGCACACCATGGCGCCGACCGAAAAGTCCCACTGCAAATAGCGGGTCACAAAAAGATCCAGGTAACCGTCGTTGTCGTAATCCAGGAAGCCGGCGCTCATGTTCCAGCCTTCCGTCTTGATGCCAGCCTGGCTTGTGACGTCCGTAAATGATCCGTCCCCGTTGTTGCGGTAAAGGATGCAGTCGCCGTAATTGGTGACGAATAGATCCGGAGAGCCATCGTTGTTGAAGTCCCCGACGGCCACTCCCATGCCGTAGCCTCTGCCGCGCACGCCCGCCTTCTCCGTGACGTCGGTGAAGGTTCCATCACGATTGTTTCTGAACAGCCGATTCCAATACTCGGGGGAGGACTTGTCTGGCGATTGACCTTCGGGCTGTCGGTTTTGCAGCGCGGCGCCGTTCACGAAGAACACATCGAGCCAGCCATCAGAGTCGTAGTCGAGCATTGCCACTCCGCCCCCCATCGTCTCGATCAGGTACTTGTTTGGGGTGGGGGAGT
>JALHUF010000505.1 GCA_022866195.1 Terriglobia bacterium | reverse complement strand
CAGACCAGGAAGTGCTTCCAGCTCGGCTTGCTCCCAAATTTGCTCCGGAACTCGCTCAAGACCTCCAGCGGTGGCCGAGACAAGCCTGGAACGCCGGACACTCCCGCCGTGAGCAGCGTCCGAAAGCGTTGATCGGAATCCTGGGCGTACAGGAGTGACCGGTGAAGTTGAAGGCGGTAATGGTCAGAACCCTTGCCGCCTCCCTTCCGACGACGATGATCCGGGTAGTCGCCGAGCAGAGCCAAGATAACCCGGATGAGCCCTTCTGCGTAGCCCGGCCAGAAATTCTCCTCCTTCAGCGACTCGTCGGCCGCGCAAAGACCGGAGGTAATGATGAAATAGTGCAGTTCGTCGGTGTCGACATTCGCACTCACGTAGCGGTCAATTTCGCGCAGGACTTTCCGAAGAACTCTCTTCCACTCGGATGGAGTTCGTGCCGCCATGCGCGCCTCGGCGGACGTCGCACCGAATAAGCGACTCAGTTGATTCTGCACTGACTTGGGAACGGCTGTCGCTGGTACTCGTGGCACCTATAGATGCTCCTCGGTAACCGTACGCAGAAATCACGCTGTCTAACTCATGTTTGGGCCGACACGCCTAATCCGTCAGCGGACGGCCTAAGACCAGGCGCCCCCACGATTGCGGGGGGGATAAGTTCTCATTATAAGGCCACTTATGATCTATCAGGCAAGTGGCCTCCAACTTCTTAGGTCGGCCGCTGGCCTCGCCTAACAGGTTGTTGAAAAAGGGTCAGGGGCTGTCATCCTGAGGAGTCCCGATCAGATCGGGACGACGAAGGATCTCGTAAGTTCTTGACTCGCTTGAGCACGGGATTCTTCGCGGAGTTTACCCTGAGCGAAATGAAAAGGATCCTTCGCTGCGCTCAGGATGACAAGCGAAGGGCTCAGAATGACATCGTGAAGCCCTTTTTCAACAACCTGCTAATCCTCCGTGTCTCGCCGGATACGGGAATCCGCAGCGCGTAGCCACAGGCAGCCATGGGATTCGTTGCAGCGCCGGCCCCGAACGGTCGCGGCATCCACCCAGCGACCGCTACTTGATGACCTCAAGGGTGAATTCCATTTGCTTGCCCCGGATGAGGAAGCACAGGTACATCTCCCAGAAGCGCCGAAACCATAGGCAGTGGTTGACCAGCCACTGCAAGCCTAACCACTTCCAGAGGCGCGCCAGCTCCACGTGCAGGGACCGCGGCCGCAACTGCAAGGAGGTGTACCAGTGGCGCTCCCCATGGATGGGACCGAAGTAACGACACGAGAAGCTGTTCAAGTGCCAGCGGTGGGTGGGGTCGCACCAGGAGATGAAGTCAGTGTAGTGCGGGGTGACGATATAGAGCGTGCCGCCGGGTTTGGCTACGCGATGCATTTCGGCCACGGCCTTCATTACGTCAGTCAGATGTTCGATCACGTGTACGGCGCGAATTTGCTCAAAAGTTCCGTCGGCAAAGGGCAAAGGGCAGTTCAGGTCGGCAATGACGTCGGCCGCGGTCGCCGCCAGATTTGAGTCCACGCCAATGGAGCCGGGTGCTTTGACCCGCCCGCAACCAAGGTCAAGAATACGGGCCTTCGCCGTCCCTGTCGTCATTGCCCTAGGCCACCGGGAAGTCGTCTCTCACTTGGACTGCCGCTGGGGGCGCGCCTGACGCGATTCGCCTTTCTTGGGGGTTCGCCAGTCGGCAGGTCCCGGCAGAATATCACGCTGCCGGGTGGCTAGGCTGGACTTGAGCAGGTCGAGCTTCCGGCTCATGCGCTTGCCGAGTTTCTGGTTGAGAAAGCGGAGTTTGGCCATGGAAGCTCCAGTTCAGAGTCGAAAGTCAAAGGTCGAAAGCGAGAAGGGATAGGACGCAAACCTCAACTTTCGACTATGGACTTTCGACCTTCAACTGCACTGTCGGCGATTGCCAGGAACGTGCCCGACATGCGGTCGTGCCAGGTGAAGCCGTCGCTATCCACCAGCGCCCACACGAATCCGAGCAGCAGCGCGCCCGTAGATACCAGGTAGCCGAAAGCGCGCCACAGGGCCTGCCGGGAGGTGGGGAAGTCGCCCTCCAGGGTGCGGACCTCGATTCCCAGCCACAGCAGGCCGGGGGTGGTGAAAGTGAGGGCTGTG
>JALHUF010000057.1 GCA_022866195.1 Terriglobia bacterium | reverse complement strand
TGGTGGCAGCCGACGCCTGGATCGCCCAGGCCTACAACGGCAACCTGACCTTCGCCATGCGCGACGAGCCCCGCATCCGCTACGTCATCCCCAAGGAGGGCTGCACGATTTCCGTGGATTCGGCCTGCCTCCCGCGCCACGCGCCGCACAAGGCTCTGGCCCACGAATTCATCAACTATGCGCAGCGGCCGGAAGTGGCGGGCGCCTTCATCAACGACTCCGGCTTCAATTCTCCGAACCGCTACGCCGCGGCGCACGTGGAGCCCTGGATTCTTGCCGAGCCGGCAATCTTCCCGCCTCCGGTTTCCCTCACTCGTTGCGAGTTCCTGCGCGACATCGGCCCCATCGTCGCGCTCTACGACCGGTACTGGACCGAAATCAAGGCGCGCTAACCGCGTCCACATCTTTGCAGGGAGGTTCTACAGTCATGGACACTGACGAATCCGGGAAAGACCTCTCACGAAGAACATTCTTGCAGACGGTCGGCGCGGGCGTCCCCACGCTGACGCTGGTGATGAAGGGAGACGCTGCCGGGAGTGGTGGCGCGCCCCAGGCGCGCGTCGCCACCGGTACGCCGAAGTCCACGCCGATTGATTTGACTCGGTTTTTCAACTGCTCGGCCACTGACTTCGGCCCGCGCGAGCGCGCCAGGGGACTTAGCGGTGACGCCGCACGCGATGGCCTGATCCGCACCCGGGCCGGCAAACAGAGCTTCCACGGAATGCCTTTCCTGCTGGGACCGGCAGGAGTTGAGAAGAAATCCTGGGTGGCGCTCAGTAGCCGCCCAAGTCCGTGGGCGACGCCGACCTTAACCATTCCCCTCTCCGAACGCGCGAGCTTCGTGTGCCTGTTGGCCTTCTGCGACTGGGACGCCAACGAGACCCCGCCGCCCGCCGAGGATGTCATCGAGAGAGTCGGCCAGCTTCTCGGGAACGTTGTGCTGCTGTACGAGGACGGCGGGGAGCAGAAATTGCCCGTGCGGCGAAGATTCGAGGTCAACTCGCCTGCGATCTTCTGGGGTCATTCCTGTTACGCCGCTGAACCCCACCTCAAGGACGCCCCGCGAAAGCTCACCGATCCGTTGCGCGACGGCACGCAGTGGGGGGATCTGCAAACGATGGTCGTCGACAACGCGGAGCCGACGGAGCCCGACGGCCGGCCACCCGCCCTGCTTTGGGTTTCGGCGCTGCGCAACCCTGAGCCCGCACGAGCGCTCAAAGCATTGCGCCTGGAAGCCGCGAGTGACGACCCGCTGGTAGTCTGCGGCCTGACGCTCTTCCACGGCCAGGAGAATCCTCTGCGCTACGAACGCCTGAGCCTCTATCGGTTCACCTTGCCGGAGGCCACGGCCGAGGAAAGCAACCGGTGGAAAGTGGACGTGGACTTGGGTGTGGTGGCGCGGACCTACGTGCTCAGCCCGTTTCAAGCGGACGCCTGGCTCTCGGCACCCGGCAAAGGTTTGGGCGAACGCAACGAGCCGCCGCGGGGCGCACAGCACCTGTATGCGGAGATCACGGCAAGCCCGGACGCCACGCTTACAATCCATGATGCCAAGACGGGAAAACGATACGAATTCGAGTTGGGCCAAGTTGTGCCGGACAAGGAGTTGGGGGCGCGGCCCAGCGGCGCACGCGTCGCCATCCTGGAGCGCGAGAAAG
>JALHUF010000056.1 GCA_022866195.1 Terriglobia bacterium | reverse complement strand
CAAGACAAAGCCGAAGAAGAAGAGGTAAGCAACCGCAGTCCCAACTTTCTGCCTTGCTCAAGGCCCGCGCTTGCCGCGGGCCTTTTTTCTGCCTGCGCCCAAGTCATCCGCGCCTGGGCAGAACCGCCGCCCACCGCGACGGTGACCAGCAAACTCATAATCTAACCGGATTTGACCTGCGCGTCTTCGCGGCGGGATTCGGCCGCTTGAAACAGCGCGCGAGGCTGGAGGTGCAGGAAGGCGGCCACCAGATTCGCGGGGATTTGGGCGAGGCGCGCGTTGAAGGCGTTGACGCCCGCGTTGAAGCGGCGGCGCTGGGCGGCGATCTTTTCCTCGAGCGCGCTGAGGCGGCCCCGCAGCTGCCGAAAACTCGTGTTGGCCTTCAAGTCGGGATATTTCCCCGCGACAGCGTACAGGGTTCTCAAAGCGTCGCTGATCAGGCCATCAGCCTGGGCCTTCTCCGCGACCGTCGCAGCTTTCAGGAAGGCCGTACGCGCCGCGGTGACAAGCTGAAAGGTTTTCTGCTCGGACGGCATATAGCCCCGGCAGATTCCGGCGAGCTTGGGCAACTCATCCGACCGCTGCTTCAGCAAGAGGTCGAGATTGGCCCACGCCTTCTCGCTCTCGTCGCGCAGCCGTAGCAAGCCGGTCCGCATGGTGACGAAGTAGACGATGAGCCCCACCACGCCCAGAATCGCCACCAGGCCCAGCAGAACACTCAGGCCCACGCTTCGCTCCTTTCCGGCTGGCCCGAACGGGCTAATGTCATCTTCAGGTCGCTTACCAGGGAGGTTGGCAATCCCCGAGCGACATCGTACTCGGGGCTTATCAACGAGGTCAACGGCGTTTACCGGCTGCCCGCTGCTAGCCAACTAACCTGCTCTCCATTATCATGGTGGCCTTACGCGGGAGTTCCCGCGGTCGGCGAGGTAACCGTGGAGCCTTTCCGGATTCTTGAGCACCCAGCGGATGTCGGGTTTGAGGCGCACGGCGCGACGCGGGAAGAGGTATTTGCCAACGCGGCGCGGGCGCTCTTCCATCTGATCGTCGAGCTTGACTCCGTGGTGCCCCGCCAGGAGACGACAGTTCGGGTGGAAGGTCGCGACCCGCCCGACTTACTGGTGAACTGGCTAAGCGAGCTCCTCTATCTGCACGACGCGGAAGGCTGGTTGGTCTGCGACTTTGAGCTGCGTGCGCTCGCAGACACGTCACTCGCCGCCGTGGCGCGCGGCGAGAGGATCGATCGCGCGCGACACCAGTTGAAGGTACTGGTGAAGGCCATCACCTATCACCAACTCGCCCTGGAGCAAACGCCCCAGGGTTGGCAGGCGCGGGTGTATGTGGATATCTGAGGGTAGTCGAAAGTCCAAAGTCGAAGAGTTGAAAGCCGGGAAGAATCGCTGCAGTGTTTTTCCCTTCACCGACCTTCAGCGGCCGGAAGGGCTTCGACCAGTCTCCGCAATCCGCCTTCTGTATTCTGCCCTGCGCTCTCTGACACCTGACACCCGGCACCTGACCCCTGCTTTCTGCCTGCTGCTTTCTGCCTGGTGCCTACTGCCTGCTGCCTACTGCCTTGCGGCCGCCCGCGGGCTCTATGAAGTCCGCGAAGTCCAGCCCAACGTTTTCGTCTGGATTGCTGACGACGTTCTCGACCCGGAAGGTGACCCGCAGTTCAACCGCGCCGGGAATGCCGGGTTCATCATCACGACGGAAGGCGTGGTGGTAGTGAACACCACCAATACTCCCTTCCACGCGCGCGAGTTGCTCTACGAGATCCGCCGGCGCACCGATTTGCCGGTGCGCTATGTCATCAACACAGACTCGCAAGGCGACCACATGCTGGGAAACGAGGTCTTCGTGGACCAGCAGGCTACCATCGTTTCCACCAACGCGGCGCAGGCCGAGATGCGCCAATACGGGCAGGAGCTCCTT
>JALHUF010000504.1 GCA_022866195.1 Terriglobia bacterium | reverse complement strand
TGATGGAATCGACGCCGGAAAACTTCAGAATCACGCGCCCCTTGTGAGGCCAGACACTCTCGACCCCGACGGGTTCAGGCCGGCGCCCTGGATTCTCCAGGTAGGCGCGGCGTAGCTTCCCCAGGCGCTCCGGGAAATCCGTGAGGATCTCCGCCGCCACCTCTCCCCGGCGCCCCTGCGGCCTGACGATGCGCGCCACCGCCAGGAACTCTTCTGTCTCCGGCAAGACTTCCAAAGCCTCGGAACTCCTGTGCTGGGCTCAAGAGCGGATCCCTGGGGAATCCTATTCCAGGATTTCCAGCGTAAACCGCCTCTTCAGCTTCATGCCCGCGGCCCCCAGAATGGTGCGAATGGACCGCGCGGTTCGTCCTTGCTTGCCGATAACCTTTCCCAGGTCCGAAGGGTGCACCCGCAACTCCAGAACCGTGACTTGTTCCCCTTCTACCGGCCGGACTTGAACCTGATCAGGATTATCCACAAGCGCTTTGGCGATGGCTTCGATGAGCTCCTTCATCTGGCCCTCCCCTGCAACCGAGTCGTCCGGAATCCTCACAAGGAAAGAGTGCGTCCGCGAACCTATGAAATGAGACCCGGCCCCGCGGCGGAGTCTCGCTAACTTTTCTTTTGCGCGGCTTTCTTGAGGAGACTCTTGACGGTCTCGGAGGGCTGGGCGCCACGGCCCAGCCAATACTCCGCCCGCTCGCGGTTGAGCACCACTTCCGGTGGATTGCGCCGGGCGTTGTAGTGACCCAGAATCTCCACAAAGCGACCGTCGCGAGCCTGCTCCTTCTCAATCACCACGACCCTGTACGAACTTTGCTTTTTAGCTCCGGTCCGAGCCAGCCGTATCTTGAGCAATCAACCCCCCTTGGGGACGGGTCTCGGACCCGCCCCGGCAGATCATACGTGCTTACACGGGCCCGCCCGGGCCCACGGGCACCTTAAGCCTACCGAGCTGCGGTCCAAACAGACTCCGTCCCAGAGACTTCATCATCTTGCGGGTCTGAACGTACTGCTTGAGCACCTGGTTCACCAGTTGCACGCTGGCGCCGCTGCCGCGCGCAATCCGTTTGCGCCGCCTGCCATTGATGATCTCATGGTTGGCGCGCTCGCGCATGGTCATCGAATCGATGATGGCCTCGATGTGGACCAATTCCTTCTCGTCCACGTGGACCTTGCCGGCCTCCTTGAAAATCCCCACCTTGGGCAACATGCCCATCATCTGGTCCACGGGGCCGAGCTTGCGCATCTGGCGAAGCTGATCGCGGAAGTCGCCCAAGGTGAACGTATCGGTCTGGATCTTGCGCTGGACTTCCAGGGCTTGCTGCTTGTCGATGGTCTCCTCGGCCTTCTCGATGAGCGAAAGCATGTCCCCCATGCCCAGGATGCGGGAAACGATGCGGTCCGGATAGAAGATGTCCAGGGCGTCGTATTTCTCGCCCACCCCGATGAACTTGATGGGCTTGCCGGTGACGGCCTTCACCGAAAGCGCCGCGCCGCCCCGCGCGTCACCGTCCATCTTCGTCAGGATGATCCCGTCCAGCTCCAGCGCCTTGTTGAACCGGTCGGCCGAGTTCACCGCGTCCTGACCGGTCATCGCATCGCACACGAGGTAGACCTGGTGAGGCTTCAGCTTGCGGACGATCTCGGCGACCTCCGCCATCATCT
>JALHUF010000503.1 GCA_022866195.1 Terriglobia bacterium | reverse complement strand
GGAGTTGTCCGGGAACAGAGCTGCCAGCTTCTGGTAGATTTGGAGAGCCTGATCGAATTGTTTCTGGCTAAGCGCGAGTTTGGCTTGGTTCTCCCAGGCGGTGGCGGCCCGGGTTTCTAATTCCTTCGCGCTGGCGTAGTCTGGCTCGATGCGTCGCACTTGGCGTGCCCAGTAGATAGCGTTGTCGTCCTCTGGCTCACCGAAGCGGTGGCTCGTGAAAGCGTCAAAGCCCTGTCTCAGGAGCGCATGGATTTTCTCCTGGAGACGCTCTTCTACTTGCTTGCGGTCGCTGGCCGCCGGGGCCAGTTCCAGATAGCGTTTCCAGGCCAGTGCGGCGTCGGCGTAGCGCTTGGTGGCGTCCAGCGCCGCGGCACGCTCCAAATGAACTTGCGGCCAGAGGGGTGCGAGCTTCTCCGCCTCCTCGAACTCTCGCAGGGCGCCGCCGTAATCGCCCTGCTGGGACAGGCGCCGGCCCTGGTCAATGTGCTCTGCGGCCTGTGGAGAGGCTACGCTGCGCCGGCGCAAGACTTCCAGGATTGGCTCCGTCGCACCCTCGTTGCGCAGACGGCGCTCCGCATCTTCAGTGAGCACAAAGTTAATTCCCATCTGATCCGCCAAGGTGGCGACGCGGGTCGGCGACACCCCCGCTTGGAGTAAATCAATAATGTCTGACTCGCTGATAGGCTTGTGCGAGGCTTGCGGTGAGGGCGGTGTCAAGGCGAGGCAGGGGTAGGCCAGGCTGAGGATCAAACCACACAGGAGGAACTCTTGCAGCCAGGTCGGGAGGCGTCTCAATTTATCGTTAACTCCTTTGAAATCAATAGATCAACCGAGCCATAGCCCACCCAATCATAAACCAGTGGGCGCAGAGTGGCAAGGCGGGATCATCTCAGGGCTCACCGCAAGCCTCAGGCCATATATCCCCCAATCCAGAGAGATTTCTTCCTGCACGGGTGACTCTAGGTAATGGGCGCCTATTGGATGCGCCCGGGAGGTTCCGGCGCAGGGGGGACGGGTGGAGGCGCCATCAACCCCAGCCCTTGGAGGAGAAAGACGGTGCGCTGCGCTGCCTCACGCCAGACCAATTGACACCCTTCGCCCTGGCAGTTCTGCACATAAACATCGCCGCCAGAATATTCCAAGCTGCAATTTCTGAACGTGCAGTTGATGAACACTCCGTCGTCGAGGACCAGATGCTGGTTTTCAAAGATCTTGGTTTCGTGTCGGTTCATCGTTGGCTCCCACAGTTCGGACCACGCGTTGCTATCCTCCGACAGGCAAGGGCACGCCGCCTCCCGGCAGATTGTCACAAGAGGCTAACATCCACGGCGGGCCAGCGCAACCATCCCCGCTCTCTGCCCGGCGTCGTCTCGGGATGTCCTGGGGGACCGCAAGACGCGGTCAGGGCTCGTAGGGCGGGGGAGCCACACGCGGGTGGTCATAGCTTGAAGTGCTTTTGAACGGTTCGTAGCGGCCGGTCATGCCGAACGGCTGGGTGCGCGCGCGCAGGGAACTGATTTCGGGCTTGCTTAGGGGTTGGAAGCTCTCCCCAGCGCGCGACGGGGAATATCCCCTCCAGCAGCCCAGAGCGACGACGACTTCAAGATGGTTAGCCCGGCCCCTGCGGTCGCGGCGCTTGCGGCGGCGTAGGCAAGAAACTCGCGGCGAGTTTGTCTGCGCATGATCAGCCTCCTGATTGGCGGCCGCCCTGGATGAGCAAGAAGTCCAGCATGGCTGCGACTCTCCTCCGATGCAGCCGGGTGGTTGCCAGGCAAGTCGGCAGCAGGCCGAACCTCACCGGCCCGAATCCAGATTGTAACTGCTCAATACGTCCCCTTTCCGGCTGACCAGCAGCAGCGCCGCCCGGCCGGGGGCAAGCTTCAGGGCGAAGCTCTTCCCGCTGGCCGCGTCCCGGAAGGCTGCGGGCTGGGCCGAGGAGGTTTCTGACGTCAGCACATACAGCGTCGCGTCCTCGAGTTGCGTCGGACAAATCAACAGGCCGGGGTCCTGCACATCGGTCGTGTACACCGGACTGATTCTGGCCTGACTTAACGCGAAACGGTAAATGTCCCCCACGGCCTTCAAGTTGTCGTTGAGCTCGAGCGGCAGGGCAAAGAACAGGATCTTGCCCCTGCCCAGGGCCTTCTCCGCATAGGTTTGGCCAGAGGCAAGGAAGGCACGCTCCATATAGGTGGTCTTCTCTCCTGAGTAGGTCAGCCAGGCCTGCCCTCCCGGCCACTGGACGAGGTTCTCGCGCGTGGCCAGCAGCCCCGGTTGACAATCAAAGCCCACTTCCTGTGCGCGTGGCGTGGGATGGAAATGCTCGTCGGCATCGAATCGGCCCGAGACCAGGAGCGTCGCCCCATCGCGTACTTTGGCCAGGATGGCCTCCCAGGCCTTCAGACTGAGCACCCACGGTGAGGGAAGTATGATGAGCTTGGGGTTTTCCAGCAATTCAATCTGGTACTCGCCCACCACATAAGCCGAGGCGCGAGCATAATGGTAAAGCGCTCGGACGCATTTCTGCTGGGCTTCCAGCGCCGCGGGATTGAACACCGAAAGCTGGAGCGACTGCGGCAGGACGATAGCTGTGTCGGGGCGCTTCTCGTCGGTCAGGTGGGGTGCGGCTTGTTTGGCGAATTCCCCCACTCCACGGAGCACGTCCATCCAGAGCTTATTGGAACCGTCGCTACGCTTGATCCCGAAGGCGTCACCCGTGGCCCAGTCCCATTGCAGCGCGCCGCTGTTGGCGGCCGCAAACCCCAAGGCCAGCTTACGCTCGAAGAGTCCCAGGCCCTCCAGCTCATCCCAGCGCCAGGTCCCATCCATTCGCCACACCGGCTGGATGCCGGTTTCGCCAATCAGGTTGGGCATTCCCGGCCGCTTCGCCACCACGGAATCCCACAGGAGGGCGTCGTCTCGCCACCAGGTGTGGTTGACGGTGAAATCGACGCCGGCTCCGCCGTAGAACTGGGTCAATAGCCGGTCGCTCACGCCGCCTTCGTCCTGGCCCACCGTGATGAGCTGCTTGCTGGCCGTGGAGCGAATGGTGGAAATCATCTCCGAGATCCATTGGTTGAACATATCCTGGGCGAAGAGGTTGTAGTCGATAGCTCGCACTTGCCGGGCACTCCCATACCGGCTGAGGGCCAGATCGTCAGGGTCCGGCAACGCGACGGCGCCGAAGTTGCCTAACTCCTCTGCGGGCACGCCCCAGGCTTCGGCCAGCTTGCGGAGATCTCCGTAGCGCTGCTTCAACCAGTCGTTCCACGCCTTGATTTCGGTCGGATCAGCGTTGGGAGTATTGCCGCGCCACAAGTGCTTGGGGTTGGAAAAGCTGGGCTCGTTGATGAAGTCCCAGCTCAGGTACGGGACGTCCTTGAAACGGCTCACCACGGAATGGATGTAGTTCTTCTGCGCCCTGCGGGCGATGGGGTCGGTGTAGGGATTGGTTCCCGGCCCGAACTGCAGAGGCGACTCGCCGGGAAAACGCCGCACAGTCTGGGGATCGAAGGCGAAAAACGTGAAGTGCACTTGAATCTGGTGACGATTGGCCGAGAGCAGAAACGCCTCCAAGCTCCGCAGAACGCTTTCCTCGACTCCCCCGGTCACTTTATCGAAGAGGTCGGCGTGGTTGTTCCAGACTCCGGTGCGCACGAAGGTCACTCCGTGGCTTTCCATCTCCGCGAAATCACGCTCCCAGACGTAGGCGTTCGCGCTACCCAGAAAGCCGCTGTGGTAGATGTCCGTGGTGAAGTAGTTGGTGCCGAAGGGCAGGAATGGCGTGCCATCCTTGCGGAAGTAAGTCCTGCCAACTCCCAACGCCGGCCCGCTCCTTAGCAGTTTCTCATCGCGGGACCAGAAGCCGGTCTGATAAGCCTCGCGGACCTTGCCTCCGTCCTCATGACGGGCACGGACTACATAGAGGCCCGGAGGAAGCGTCTTGCGAAAGACCACATTGCTCGCCATCGTGTCGCCGGAGCAATTGATCTGGGTAGACTCCACAACCTGGCTGCCGGAGAGGAGTTCCACGCGGATTACTCCGCCGAGGGACTGCCCTCTCCGCTGCTTACGCACATTGCGCAAGTGGACAACCACCTGCGGCGCTTCTCCTTCGGCGAACGTGGCATTTCCCAATTCGATCCACAGCAGGCTGGCTCCCTGGCTGGCGTATTCCGCCGCGGTGCGAATCAGGGAGACACCTCCCGGGGAAGCCCAGTAGCCGGGTTCAGGTTCGAAGTTCAGCAGGACACAGCGCGTCC
>JALHUF010000502.1 GCA_022866195.1 Terriglobia bacterium | reverse complement strand
TGGTGACGTCGCGGCCCTGGAAACGCCCTGCGGCAATGGATCCCCCGTAAAGCACAATGCCCGGGACGTTCAGCCGGATCAGGGCCATGGCTGCTCCCGGGATGGTCTTATCGCAGCCCACCAGTGCCACGATGGCGTCGAACATGTGGCCGCGGCCCACCAGCTCGATCGAGTCGGCGATGACCTCACGACTGACGAGCGAAGCTTTCATGCCTTCTGTCCCCATCGTCACGCCGTCGGAGATGGCGATGGTGTTGAACTCCATGGGAGTGCCGCCGGCGGCGCGCACGCCTTCCTTCACCTTCGCGGCCAAGCGCCGCAGGTGGAAAGTGCAGGGCATGGTCTCAATCCAGGTGTTGGCGATGCCCACGATGGGCCGGGCCAGGTCCGCGTCGGTGAATCCGATAGCCTTGAGCATCGAGCGCGCGCCGGCGCGGTCGCGCCCGTCGGTGATGATGCGACTGAGATGCTTGGGGTCGAGCGGCATGAAAGCCTCCAGATGTCGGCAAAAGATACCGGCTTCAGCGAGTGCCGAAGCGCAAATGTTCGCAGATTTGGCGCCAACGGGCAAGCGCCGAGTGGAGCGAAAAGTGGGTTTCCTTGAGGATAGCGAAGATTTCGCTGGGCTCTGCGAGTCAGGCGACCGCTCGGATCGCGCGCCCTCAGGCGTCCGCTACCTTCACCAACTGCTTGCCGATGTTCTCGCCCTTGAGCATGCCGATAAAGGCGCGCGGCGCGTTCTCAAGGCCTTCGATGATGTTCTCGCGATATTTGAGCTTGCCTTCCTTAAGCCATTGCGCCATCTGCCGGATGCCCTCCTCGAACCGGTCGGCGAACTGAAACACCAGGAAGCCCTCCGCTCTGGCCTGCTTTACGATAAGGGCCCACAGCCAGCGCGGGCCCATTTCCGGGCGCTCCAGGTTGTACTGGGAGATCTGGCCGCAGATGACCAGCCGCGCGCGCACGTTGAGGAGGGGGATAACGGCGTCCGTGATGGCGCCGCCCACGTTGTCGAAGTAGACGTCGATCCCCTGCGGGCAAAGCGTTTTCAGCTTCGCCCGATAGTTTCTTGCTGACTTATAGTTGAACGCGCTGTCAAACCCCAGCTCTTCGACCACATACCGCGCCTTTTCATCCGTGCCAGCGATGCCGACCACACGGCAGCCTTGGATTTTGGCGATCTGTCCGACCAGCGAACCCACAGCGCCCGCTGCTCCGGAGACCACTACGGTTTCTCCAGGTTGCGGTTTGCCGATTTCCAACAGCCCGAAATAGGCTGTCAGGGCGGGCATGCCCAGAACTCCCAGCGCGGTTGAAATCGGGGCAAGGCTCGGATCGACTTTCCTCGCACCCACGCCGTCCGACAGCGCGTATTGTTGCCAGCCGAAGTAGCCCTCCACAGTCTCGCCGGCGGCGAATCGAGGGTGATGAGATTCGACCACCTGGCCGACAACTCCTCCCACCATGACCCCGCCCAGCTCGACTGGCGGCGCATAGGATTTCGCCGCGTTCATCCGGCCCCGCATGTAGGGATCAACGGAAAGATAGAGAGACTGCACCAGGAACTGCCCGGGCCCGGGCGTCGGCACAGGAGCCTCGACCAGCCTGAAGTCGGACTCCTTGGGAAAGCCCGCCGGTCGCACTTCCAGTGTGATTTGCTTGTTCGTTGTCATTTCCGCCTCCTCGCTCTCCTGCCTCCAGAGTTTAGCAGGGGCTGGCCGTCGTCTCACCCGGGGTCCATCAGTCCCCCGCCACCTCTCGGAGCACAGGGGGGCAAGCTGGGACAGAAGCGTACTAGTCGGCCGTGACTCGGCCCAGGGAGTGGCTAGCTGGTAGATGAACTTGCCTTGCTCATTTCCCGCGTGGTCAACGCGCACAAGAAAAGTACGGCCGCCAGTGCCAAGCCACCCCTGGGCGAGGTCGCCAATCGCAGGGCCAAAGTGGGCGCCAGCTTCAACACGATCGCCGCCAGCAGGCTGAGCACTCCCAAGCCCCAGCAAACCTCGAACACCATCCGATAGATTCGCGCCATGGGCACATCCTCCTGTGATTACGAATGGGCCGATTATAGCAGAGCTTCCTGCCCGCCAGCCGGACCCTGAGGCGCCGATGCGGCCTGAGGGGAATAGTCAGCCGTGGACTCGCTTTCGCCCAGCGGCGAGGTTATCATTGCGTCGAACGGCTGGAGTTGGACATGCTTCAACACATGGTTTCCTTCCAGACATTCGGGCTTCTCCTGACGGTGGGGTTGCTGATTCCCCAGACGCCCGAAGTCCTGAGCGTCGACTTGAAACCGCCCACGGTTGAGGCCTTCGAACGCTACGTCAAGGCCACGCAAGCGCGCATCGATAAAGAACTGGCTCACCCGGAAACGTTTCTTTACCTGGATGGCCTTCCCGAGCCGCGGCGGGCGCAAGTGCTGGCAATGCTCCGGCGCGGGGAAGTCTTCATGGAACGGCTCAAGACGCTGGATGCCTCGGGCCGCGAAATGAAGGCCCCGGACGCGCTCATCCACCACTGGATGGGGGCTGTGTTCATCCGAGGCGCGTCGCTTCGGCAGGTACTCGAACTCGTTCAAGATTACGACCGCCACCAGGACATCTACAAGCCGGAGGTCGTGCGGTCCAAGCTGGTCCAGCGCAAGGGAAACGATTTCAAGATCTACTATCGGCTGCGCAAGAAGAAATTCATCGTCACGATGACGTACAACACCGATCACGATGTCCACTACTATCCGGTGGACGCCACGCATTGCCACAGCCGGTCCTATACCACCCGCATCGCCGAGGTCGTGGACGCTGATGAGCCAAGCGAGCGCGAGAAACCTGTAGGACGTGACCGGGGATTCTTTTGGCGGCTCTATTCTTACTGGCGGTTCGAGGAGCGAGAGATAGGCATGTACGTCGAGTGCGAAGCGATTTCCCTGACGCGTGACATCCCGATGCTCGCGATAATGTTTAAGCCCCTTGTTACCGACCTCCCCAAAGAGTCTCTGCAAATGACGATGGGCTCAACGCGCCGCGCCGTAGCAGAGCGAGTCGGCACTGCATGCGCGAAATAGTGCGCTCTCCGGGCGGGCGACGCGACCACACCTCTCCAGTCTCCCCCAAGTCACACCAACCGTCGGGCTGCCGACCTTCAATGGTCCAGGTGAACCGCGGGTAGGCAGGTGCTCTAAGCTCGAGGAGTTTCCAGCAGCGAGTAGAGGACGGGCATCACCAGCAGGGTGATGAACATCGAAACGGAAAGCCCGCCAATCACCGCCAGGGCCAAGGGCTTTTGCAGTTCGGCGCCCGAGCCGAGACCCAGGGCAAGCGGCAATAGTCCAAACAGCGTGCAGAGGGTCGTCATGAGGATGGGGCGCACGCGGATCTTGCCCGCAGCCACCAGGGCTTCGCTGAGCGGCAGTCCTTTCTCGTCCCGCAGCTTGTGGACGTACTCAAACAGGATGATGCCATTCTTCACCACCAGGCCCACCATCAGGATGATTCCCATGAATGACGAGACGTTCAGCGCCGTGCCGGTGAGCATGAGGATTCCGAAAACCCCGAGCAGGGAGAGCGGCGCTGCCGACATGATGATCAGCGACGGCCGGAAGGCGCGGAACTGGATCACCAGCACGATGAAGACCGCCGCCAAAGCCAGGCCCAGCACGTAGAGCAGATCGCGGAACGAGCTCTGCTGGGCTTCGTATTGCCCGCCGATTTCGTAGGTTGTTCCCACGGGGAACGGGGCGCTGCCCAGGACTTGCTTGACATCGCGAATGACACTCCCCAGGTCCCGGTTCTCCAGGCGCGCGGTCAGGAGCACCATCAGGCGTTGATTCTCGCGCATCAACTGGTTCTCACCCCGCACTTGCTCGACCTCGGCGAGGGCCGACAACGGCACGATCTGTTTCAGCGGCGTCACGATGGGAAACTGGCGGACGTTCGCGTAGTCAAAGCGAAAGCCGTCGGGATAGCGCACGCGGATGCCGATGGTGCGATCCACCTGGCGCACCTCCGTCTCGGTCAGGCCCAGTAGGCCGGCGCTCGCCTGTTGCGAAACCTGCTCGACGGTAAGGCCCAACCGGCCGGCCTGCACCGGGTCCACGTGAATGACAATCTCCGGGTTGCCTTTCTGGATGGCTTTGTAGTCCACGATGCCGGGAATCTTCTGGATCTTCGGCCCGAGTTCTCCGGCCAGATTCTCCAGCACCTTCATGTCGCTGCCGAACAGCTTTACCTCCACGGGCTGCGGCTCGCCTTCCAAGTCCCCGATCATGTCCTGGAGAAGTTGCACGAACTCGATCTGGATGCCCGGGATGTTCTTATTGATCTGCCCGCGGAGGTCACTCATGATCTCATAAACGTCTCGGCGCCGCTGTGACCGCGACTTGAGCTTTACCAGGATGTCACCCTCGTTTTGTACGGTGGCAAAGAATCCCATTTCTGCGGCGGTGCGGCGGGAGAAGGTCGCGGTCTCAGGCATGCGCTTGATGCGCTCTTCGATCAAGCGCACCAAGCGGTCGGTTTCCGCGAGCGATGTCCCCGGCGGCGTCAGGTAATCGAGCACGTAGCCGCCTTCATCCATCTCCGGCAGGAAGCCTGTCTCCACCCGAGAGTAGAGGAAGACGCTGAGCGCCACGGAGAATGCCGTGCCTCCTACCACCACCCACCGGCGACGGAGCGCCCAGCGAACGGCTGCCTCGTATCCGCGATTGATGGGTTCGATAAAGCGGTGCGAAGTGTGCCGGAACCTCTGCCCGGAGATGTAGCGCTCGGCGAGCAAGGGAATGAGCGTGAGGGCGAATAGCAGCGACAGCAGAACAGAAACGGCGAGGGTCAGGCAGAGCGCCTTAAAAAACTCTCCCACCACGCCCTTCAGCAAACTGAGAGGCAAGAAAACCACCACGGTAGTTGCCGTGGACCCCACGACCGCGCTCAGCAACTCTTGCGTGCCGAGTTCGGCAGCGTGGGAAGATGATTCCCCCAGCCCCAGGTGGCGGTAGATGTTCTCGACTATCACGACGGCGTCATCAATAATCAACCCGATGGCGATGGCCAACCCGCCCAGTGACATTAGATTGAGCGTGCCGCCCATCAAACTCATGAAGAAGAAGGTGCTGATCACCGTGGTGGGCAGTGAGACGGCCGCCACGAGCGTCGTGCGGGTCTCATGCAGAAAGAAGAAAAGGATGGCGATCACCAGCAGGCCGCCCAGCAAGATAGCGTCGCGCACGTTGCCGATGGAATCCCGCACGAATCCCGCCAGGTCGTAAACCAAGGAGAGGTGCAAGGTGGAAGGAATGGTGGAACCCAAATGGTTGGCGAGTTCCTGAATCTGGCTTGAGACCTGGATGATATTGCCGCCGATCTGGCGGGCAATATTGATGAGCGCGGCGGGTTGTCCATTGCCCGCGATGAGCGTGCGGCGGTCCTCCGTGCCGTCGCGCACTTCGGCGATGTCGCGCAAACGAATCGGGCTGCCATTCTCCACGGCGACGACGGTTTGGCGAATGTCTTCCAGATTGGTGAATTGACCCGTCGCGAGCACAAGGTACTGGGAGTAATCCTTGTTCAATCGGCCTACGGAAGTTACTTTGTTGGTCGAGCGCAAGCGGTCGGCAATCTCCAGCAGGGAAAGCCGGTGGGCCAGGACCTTCTGTGGGTCCACGATGACGGAAATCTCGCGGGTGTCGCTGGCCTGGACTTCGATCCTTGAAACCCCCGGCACCCGGCTGAAGAGCGGGCGCAAAACGTAGTAGGCGTAATCCCGCAGGTCGGAGGCGGGGACCTCGCCGTTCAAGATCAGGCGGATGATGGGGAAGATAGCGGGCGTGAGGCGTTCAACCTGGATTTCCGTATCCCGCGGAAGAGAGGCTTTCACCTCGCTCACCCGCCCCTCCACAAGTTGCAGGGCGTATTGCATGTCCATGTCGGGGTTGAACAGCACCGAGATCTCAGCGCCTCCCCGGATAGTCTTCGAGCGCACGCGCCGCACGCCCAGCACCGTGCCCACGGACTCTTCGATGGGACGTGTCACCTGCAGGAGCATGATCTGCGGCGAGAGGTCGCCAGAATGCGCCAGGACCACAACGCGTGGGAAAGTGAGTTCGGGATAGATGTTGCTGGGCAGGTGAAAGACGGCGATGACGCCCGCCACCACCAGGAAAGCCGTCAGAAGAAACACCGCGCGGCTATTCCGCCGGGAGAAGCGTAAAACGTTCATGGTTTGACCTTAATTCTGGAACGCGCGCCGAGGCCATAGCCGCCGGTCAAAATAAGGGTGTCCCCGGCCTGTACCCCCGCGAGCAATTCCACGCGATCCTGGGTTTCCAGACCGAGTTTCACGGGGACCGCCTCCGCGCTTTCTCCCACCACGCGGTACACCTGGGGCATGCCTTCCTGGTCGCGGTAGATAGCCTGGGATGGAACCACCAGTGCTTGCGCATGCGTCTCCAAAGGAACCTGGGCGGTTAAAAACATCCCCAGCCGCAGCAAGCCGGCTCCAGTCGAGATGCGAATTCTGACTAGTCCGATGTCGCTGGAAGGATCGACGGCAGGAGAAATGGCCACGACGCGGCCTGCAAACTCCCTGCCCGGGAAAGCGTCCGTCGAGATCTGGAGTCTCTGGCCCACGCGGATCTTGTCCAGGTACAGTGCCGGCACGTTGCCGAACAGTTCGACCTCCCGGACGTTCGCCACCTCGAAGATCGGCTGCGCGGCGGTGCCGTCCACCTGCTCGCCCACGCTTACGATACGCTTCACAACAATCCCGTCCAGAGGGGAGCGCACCTCCGTGCGCGCCACCTGCAATCGCGCCAGCGCCAGAGTTGCCTCAGCCTGGCGCAGTGCCGCTGCGTTCACACTCTCCTCGGTCCGGGCGCTCTCCAGGTCCTTGCGGGCGGCGATGCCGCGCTGGAAGAGGTTTTCGTTGCGCTCCCGGTTCAGGCGCGCGTTTTCGAGGTTGGCTTTCGCTTGGGCGACGGTGGCGTCCGCCTGCTGATCTGATCCAGGAACGGGCGGTCCTCGATTTTCGCCAGAAGCTGCCCGGCTCGGATGTGGTCACCTTCCGCAACCATCATGCGGGCGACGCGTCCGGGCACCAGCGAACTCACGCGCACGTCTTGGTTCGGAAGCGCCGCCAGCGTGCCGCTGACTGCCAGCATGGCGGTGACGTCGGCGCGTGCCACCCGTGTCAGCGTAACTTCGGAAATGGCCTCTTGCTGGCTCTCGGGGCTTTCCCCGCTGGCAGGGTTGGGATTCCGCGAGCACGCCGGGGTCAGCAGGCAGGCCAATGCCCACCCGGCACAGGCAACAGACGACCACCCCCACTTCCCATGGGATTTCATCAATCGAGTGGCTCCCCAACCGTTTCTTCCAGAGCCGCATACAGGCTCTGGAGTGTGAACAGACTTTCCAGGTAGCTGCGATCTGTATCCTGCACGCTGCGTTGCGCCTCGACGACGGCGAGGATACCCACCTTTCCGGCGCGATAGCTTTCCTCCGCCAAGCCCTCTACCTGACGGGCCACGGGGAGAAGTTGATCGCGGTAGAGCTCCACCTGCGTCTGCTGGGCCTTCAAGTCAAAATAGCCAGCTTCGACGCGGCCTTCCACGGCGCGCGCGGCGGCCGCCGCCTCATTTTCGAGAACCTGTTGGCTGGCGAGCGACTGAGCAATCTGGCCCTGGTTGCGAGCATACAGAGGCAGGGTCAAGGAGAGCTGGCTGCGCGGACCGACGCGGAAGTCTCCGGGCGAATTAAAATCCGTCCCCAACTCGAGGGCGAGGTCGGGGATGCGCTCAGCTTTCAGCAGCTCGCGGCGGGTCTGCTCAACCTTCTGTTCCTGGGACAGGCGCTGGAGCTCCGGATTCGACTGCGTGGCGCGGCGGAGGAGTTCCGCCAGCGGAATCTCCGGCGGCGCGTCAGCGAGGCCGCCTGCCAATTCTCAGGCGGTGGAAGCGGGCTCATTCAGGAGCGCATTAAGC
>JALHUF010000501.1 GCA_022866195.1 Terriglobia bacterium | reverse complement strand
GTCCCTGGCGCGCCCGCAGCCCATCCGACTCGCGGAGCGGAGCCGATGATTACCGTCCAGGCCGATGATCTCGTCCGCATCCTGCCGCAGGCCATCCTGGCCGGCTTTGCCATCCTGGTGATGGTGTTTGAACCGTTCCTTCCCGCCGCACGGAAGACGTTGCTGGGCTGGTTCTCGCTCTTTGGAGTCGTTGCCGCCGGCGCCGCCACCATCCGAACTTCCTTCTCGCCGGGCCTCGCGTTTGGCAACAGCATCTCGGCCGACCGCTTCAGCCTGTTTTTCATCTGCCTGTTTTTGCTGGTCGCGGCGCTGACTCTGCTCGGCTCCTTCCACTCCCTGGAACGCGAAAACATCAACCACGGGGAGTTTTACGCACTGCTCTTAATGGCCACCGTGGGAATGTGCTTCATGGCGGCTTCTACGGAACTCATAATGATTTTTCTGGGTCTCGAAATTTCCTCGCTGGCCACTTACGTCCTGGCGGGCTTCAAAAGGCAGGACGCACTCTCGAACGAAGCTTCCCTGAAGTACTTCCTGCTGGGCTCATTTGCCACGGCCTTCTTCCTGTATGGAATCGCCGTCGTTTACGGGCTGACCGGCACCACTAACCTCCTGGTGTTAAGCGCGCAGCTCGGCCGCTCCGGCGAGTTCCGGCCGGGGGCAGTGTTCGCCTGGGTCGCCCTGCTCCTCATGTTTGTGGGCTTGGCCTTCAAGGTCTCAACCGTGCCCTTCCACGTCTGGACGCCGGACGTCTACCAGGGCGCGCCTGCACCCGTCACCGCATTTCTCTCCGTGGGGCCGAAGGCAGCCGCCTTCGCTGTTTTGCTGCGGATATTTCTAGGGGCTTTTGCGTCGGCGGGCTCGGGGGTCTTCTGGGTCTTCTGGGCTTCCGCCATCCTCACTATGTGTTTGGGCAATCTGGCCGCCCTCCTCCAATCGAATGTGAAGCGGCTGCTGGCTTATTCGGCCATTGCGCATGCGGGCTACGTGCTGGTCGGGATCGCTGCGGGCCGGGGAGAAGGAACAGCGCCGGTGCTTTTCTATCTCACGGTGTACGCCCTCATGAACGTGGGCGCTTTCCTGCTGGTCGCGCACCTGGCCGGGACAGGAGAGCGCTGGACGCGCATCGAGGACTTCACGGGGCTCGGCTACCAGCGCCCCGCAGTCGCCGCCTGCCTTGCCGCGTTCATGCTCTCGCTGGCCGGTTTCCCCACCACAGCGGGCTTTTTCGCCAAGTTCTATATCTTCCGCGCCGCCGTCCACTCCGGCCTCATCGGACTAACCATCGTCGCGGTGCTCACCAGCGTCGTGTCGGTTTACTACTATTTCCGCCTGATCGTCGTGATGTACATGCGTGAGGGCAAGGCGGAAGCTGCCAGCGCATCTTTGCCCTGGGCTCTGCGGGTGGCGCTGGCCATCAGCGTGGTGGGGATTTTCTATCTCGGACTTTATCCGACCGATTTCCTGCTCCTCACCAACCTGGCCGCGGTGCCCTTGCCGTAGAGTGCGCGCTGTGCATTGCGGCAAAAAAAAAGAAAGGGGAGGCCAAGGCCTCCCCTTTGACCGAACTGGCGCAGGTCTAAGCGGGCGGTACGACCACTTTCAGGAAGATGATCGCGAGGGTGTAGAGCGCCAGCGACTCGATGAAGATCAACGCCAGAATGAGCGCCAACTGGATCCCGGGCCGGGCTCCTGGGTTGCGCGCCAACCCCTCGCAGGCAGCCACGGCAGCTTTGGACTGCGAGTAGCCGCAAACCGTCGAAGTAATCGCCATGGCAAACCCTGAGGTAATCGCCACCCAAGTGGCGGTGTCCATCCCCGCCGCCTTGGCGGGCTCAGCGTGCGCGAATGCCGGCACCGCCACGAGCATCGCCCCGAGCGTGGTCAAGAACATCACCGCATACCGTCTCATTTTGCCTCCTTCCGGCCCAACCCGGCAGCCCGGATGGGGCCCTTATGAATTTTCGCCAGGAGGTGGTGCCCCGTCACCCCGCTTGCAGACGGGGCTCACGCTGGCGGTATTGCTTTGGTAGGGACGGCCTCGGGCCGCCCGCGGGAGGGCAGAGCCCTCCCCTACCCACTCAGTGCTCTTCGGATACAGCGAAGCTCAAATAAACCGCAGGCAGAAGCATGAAGATATATGCCTGCATGAATGAAACAAAAACATGCAAAGCCATGAACAACGCGGGTATGGCAATCGGCACTAGCCCCGTGAAAATCCCCTCGAGGATATCGCCCACCAGCATATTGGCCCAGAGACGGACCGTAAGCGATAGCATGCGGAAGAGATTGCTGATCACCTCGACGGGAAACATAACGATAGCAATCCCCATCATGGGCCCGCAGAGATGCTTCAAGTACCCCAACACTCCATGGTGCCTGAAACCATGGAAGTTGTAGTAGAGGAAGGCCGCAACCGCACAGCCTGCCGTCACCTGGTAGTGGGCGGTGGGCGTTTGCAGGGTGGGGATAAGGCCCAGCAAATTCGAGAGAAGGATGAAAATCCCCAAGGTTGCGAGCATAGCCACGTACCGGCGGCCTCCGGGGCCGATGATGTCATCCACCAGGCCTTGAGTGAACTCCACGACGACTTCTGCGGCCTGCTGGAATCGGCCGGCGTCCTCGACGGAAAGGCGACGCCGCAGCAGAAGTGCCCCACCGAGAATCACCAGGATCACCAGGATTTCCATCGCCACATAGTTGGGGATCGGGCGCGCGGGATCCGCCGGGGGTAGCCCGATCTTCACCAACATTGCGGTGACCCCGCTCCCCAGCAGTTTGTTGAGCAACGCGGTGAACCAAAGTTCGTGTTCCATAGGTTTCAGCAGGCGCGGACTCCGCCCGCGCACACCAGAGCTTCTTACTTGTCTGAAAGGGCTGAGTCCTCCCCTGCACCTGACGCCGACCAGCCCTCGCGTATCTGAATGAAGGCATCCACGCAAGCCCCCGCGACAGGCACAAACAGCCCCGCCAGAACCGCTGCCAGGGGCAACCAGCCCGTGCGGTAAAAAAGATATACGACCACAAACACCAAGGGATAGCGAAGCCAGAACCTCGTCACGACATGCCACGCCAGCCGCTGAGGCCGATTCGCCAGCAGGCTCTCTACAGCCCCGTGAAGCCAGAGATAACCCAAGATCGCCAGCGCGGCACCGAGTGCGAACCCGCCTGCGTATCGAACGCCCCCGCCCAACAGTGCCACCAGCGTCCCGGCTAGCGCCACCAGGGCCATCCAGCGTGGCAAGCGGGCTTCAGCTCGAGTTGGGTCGGTTGTCAGAGTTGTTTCCGCTGGCACGTCTTTCTGCTCGCATCAGTATTTTTAGAACTTCGTAGATTCCCGCCGCTGCACCCACGATGCCCAGGAGAACAGCCAACGCCGGCGCGCTATGCAGCCATCGGTCCAGGTGCGAACCCAGGAAATAGCCTCCCACCGTGGCGACAGGCAAGATGAAACCCAGGCTTGAGTAAAAGGCCACCTGCGCCCAGGGATTAAGTTGTTTCCCCCGGCGGGGGAACACGCCAGCGCCTCCCGGCTAAGAGAAGAACGGCCGGACCACCTCGCGCGCCAGGACGATGAACGGCTGCGGATAAATCCCCACGAGCAGCGTCATGCCCAACGTCACCACCAAAGCCACCGTGAGGCCGGGACTGGTGGCCAAGGGCACGGTGTCCGGCGGGTTCTTCATGAACATCGCCACGACAATGCGGAAGTAATAGTACAGCGCCACCACCGCAAAAGCCACCGCCAGGACCGCCAGGACATAATGACGCGTCTGAATGAGAGCCAGGAGGATGAAGTACTTTCCGATGAAACCAGCGGTGGGCGGGATGCCGGCGAGCGAAAGCAAAAAGATCAACATCAGGATGGCGGAGCCGGGAGCCCGCGTCATGAGGCCGGAGAGATCGTCAATCTCGTCGCCGAGCAGATTTTTGCGGCGCATCATAATGATGACGGCAAAGGCTCCGAGATTCATGAAGGAATAGACCAGAAGATAGATGGCAACAGCGGTGACGCCTTCCTTGTTCCCGTCT
>JALHUF010000500.1 GCA_022866195.1 Terriglobia bacterium | reverse complement strand
GGGTCAGTTTCCAATTCTTCCAGGGGTCCTTCTCGCGTTTCTTGAAGCGGTCGATCTGCTCTTTCTTGGAGATGTGAATCCAGAACTTGACCAGGATCAGACCGTCATCAGCCAGCGTCCGTTCAAACTCATTGATCTCGCGGTAGGCCCGTTGCCATTCTTCCTTCTTGGCGAATTTCTCCACGCGCTCCACCAGGACACGCCCGTACCAGGTACGGTCAAAGATGCCGATGCGGCCGCGCGGCGGCAAGCGCAGCCAGAACCGGCGCAGCCAGTGGTGAGCTTTTTCGCCGGAACCAGGAGCGCCGATGGGATGAACCTCGTAGCCGCGCGGGTCCAGGGACTCGGTGAGGCGCTTGATGTTCCCCCCCTTGCCGGACGCATCTGCCCCCTCGTACGCTACGCAGAGGGCGATCCCTTTCTCAATAATCTTGCGCTGGAGCTTCAGCAACTTGAATTGATACTCTTCCAGTAATTCTTCATATTCTTCCTTTGACTCCAGTTTCTTGTCCAGATCGAGCTTGTCGAGATATCCCATGGCGTCTCCTCCCCGAAATCAAACGTCGGCCCCTGCTCGTCCGAGGGCTTCGTTCGCGGTGCCCGAGCTGACCCGCTTTCCCATCCGGATGTGCCGGGAACTGGGCACTCCTCGTTCCCCGGCGGCGCGATTCTACCAAAATGGGTAAGGCCCCGCAAAAACATTTGCCCTTCGGGCGGCCCTGTCCAGGCTATGGTCGGCGGCACGCTCGGCATTGCCGCAGCGCCCGTCCGCTTTCAAGGAGAGAAGGCAGGAGCGAGCACCCAGCGGTTCTTCCGGAGGAATTCATGAACGATGGGCACATCTTGCTCGTCACAGAAAATCAGCCGGCAGAAACCCTCTCCGCTGCCAATCTGAGGTTGCGCCTTGGCCGCCTGCACAAAGGCTGCTTGCGCTTCCTTCTTGCGCTTCAATTGCCACAGTCCTAGGGCCTGAAGTGCCAACATGGAAGCCGACTCGGGCTCGCTGGCCAAGGCCTGTGCGCACTCGGCAAGCGCGGCCTCGTAGTCCCGCTGCTTCCAAAGGACGAGCGCCATCAGCCGATGGCCTTCCGCCGCCTGGGGCTGTTGGGCGAGGATGGTATTCGCTTCCCTGACAGCGCCCTCCAGGTTGCCGCGCCGCAGGCAACCCAGGCCCAACTGCTCGTGCGCGGGAAGGAACTCTGGATGATTTGCCACTGTCTTTTCCATCAGATCGATGGCGCGGCGGGCCTCTCCCGCCTCCACCCACAGCGTGGCGAGCCGGTACTGGCTCTGGATGTCTTCCGGGTCCAGGGCGACCGCCCTTTCCAGCACCTGGCGCGCCGCCGCCGGCCGGCCAGCGCGCATCAGGATTTCACCGAGCGCTGCATAGGGCGGAGCAAAATCCGGCGCCACCGCAATCGCCCGGCGAAATTCCGCTTCTGCCTGGGGCAACTTCCGCTGCAACAGCCGCAACTGGCCCAGCCGAAGGTGGGCTTATCCATTGGCCGGCTGAATTGCCAGTGCCGCTTTGAATTCGCTTTCGGCCTTGTCCTCTTCTCGCGCTGCAAAGTAAGCCCGACCCAGCGTAACGTGCGCGGCGTCACTTGCCGGCGCCTGGCGAACTGCCGATGAGGCCTCGGGGAGCGCCTCCTGGGGACGCCCCGCATTGAGGTAGAGGTCGGCGAGATTCAAACGAATCTCCACGGCCTCGGGGCGCAGAGCAAGAGCTCTGCCCATTTCCGTAATCGCCAGCTCCTGATAGTCTCCTGGGCCGAGTCTCGAGGTTCTGTCGCGGGCTAGCTCGGGTTGGAGGCTCAAGGCCCAGGCAAGCCTTCCCAGGGCCACGTGGCCTTCCGCGTCTTCGGGAGCCAGGCGGGTAGCCACCCGCAATTCCTGCAAGGCGGCGCTTCCCCGCCCTTGCACCCACAACGCCAATCCCAACCCTCGATGCGCGTCTGCCAGTTCGGGCCGGACCTCAATGGCCTTGCGGAATGCTTCCGCGGCCCGTGCCGGCTCGTGCTGCCCCAAAAGGTCGAATGCCTGCGCGACAAGTTCGGCGGCCTGGGGTCCAGCCTGGGGAGACCCGCTTTGCTGTGCCGTCGAAGCGACCCACGCCAACACTGGAGGGGGAAACATCAGAAGGCACGCCAAGAGGCTGAGCAGTCCGAGGCGATCGGCCGTCGGCGACTCAGGGCAGGACGTGAATCTGCTGGGGATCATGAATGATGATCTGGGCACGCCTTTCATAGGTGGTGAGGGGCCCCCGAATCTCCACTTGCTGTCCGCCAAGCACATTCAGGTCTCCGAACTTGCCGCGGTCGGCGGCAAAGATAACGCTCGTGAAAGGGCAGCGCCGATAGTCCGGGCAAAAGTCCAGAAAGGTGTTCCCGGCACGAGATGTGAAAACACGCAATATCCGCCCCCGCACACAGCCGGCCGTCCCGACGCGCGCACCCGCATCGCTGAAGGAGACGCAGTCTCCGGTTTTGCTTTCCGAACCCGGGGCCAGCGCGGCAGCCGGGCCGGCGGGATGCCTGAGCCCAACGCGGTAGGCTATGAAAGCGCTGAGAGTCGAAGCGATCAGAAGGATAGCCACCACCAGGGCTAGTTGCCTCCGCGACACGTCAGAACCCCCTTTGTCGGCTCCCACAGCAGGCGGCGGCCAGCGCTACAGCCGGGTAGTATACCAGAGCGAGCCGACAGAGGAGAATGGTTCCCAGAATTTTCTCATCTCTACAGTTCTCCCGCGCTGCAGCAAACTTGTTGAACAACGAAGGTCGCAACAACGCCATTAGAATCAAAGAGATACAATGAAGACCGGGGTTGCCACTTTCGGGATTGAGCCGCTAAGTGTCACGTTGCACTCGCCATCCCCCCTATCTGGTCCATTGGGTCACAAAAGTGCTAGAAACAAAGGGGGGGTGCTTGAGTTCGGATGTAACGTCCGATAATGGTGGGAGATATCTCCGCCCCGCGAGGTGGTAATGCCAGAACCCCCAACTTCCTCACCGCGAACTCGCAAGTTTCGTGGCCTCGTTCACATCGACTGGGACCGCTGCAAGGGTTGCGGCTTCTGCGTCGAGTTTTGCCCCCCCAAGGTGCTAGCCCTCTCGGAGGCCTACAACACTCACGGTTACCACCCTCCTTACCTCACCAACGAGCAAGGTTGCACGGGCTGCGACCTTTGCGGGCTCTACTGCCCGGATTTCGCCATCTTTGGCGTGCGCGTGCCCCTTGAGACTGCCGAAGCGGAGGTGCCAGCCCGTGAAGGCTAATCCCGCCGCCGTGCTGACCGGCCCTCACTTCCTGGACGGCGACCAGGCCTGCTGCGAGGGCGCCTTGGCGGCAGGCGCCAATTTTGCCGCCGGTTATCCCATTACCCCGTCCACGGAGGTTGTGGAGCGATTCGCCGCGCGCATCCCCACCGTCGGGGGCGTCTTCATCCAGATGGAGGATGAACTGGCGTCCTCGATTGCCATTCTGGGTGCAGCCTGGGCGGGAGCCAAGGTTTTCACAGTGACTTCCGGGCCGGGCTTTTCCCTCATGATGGAGCACATCGGCCTGGCCGCCATGACCGAAACGCCCTGCGTGTTCGTGGATGTGCAGCGCGGCGGCCCTTCCACCGGTCTGCCCACGCTTCCCGGCCTGGCGGACATGATTCAGGCCCGCTGGGGTTCGCACGGCGACTACCAGATCATCGCGCTCTGTCCCAACTCGCCCCAAGAGTGCTTCGACCTCATGATCGACGCTTTCAATCTCTCCGAGAAATATCGCGTTCCGGTCCTGTTCATGATGGATGAGTGCGTGGGCCACATGACGGAAAAGGTGCTCATCCCGCCCGCCGACCAGCTCGAGATTTTCCCCCGGCGCTACACTTCTCTTCCCCCGGCTGAGTATCGCCCTTTCAAACCGGGGCCGGACCAGATTCCTGAGATGGTCAAAGCCGGCGATGGCTACCGATTCCACATCACCGGCTTGACGCACGACGAGCGCGGCTATCCCGCCATGAACTGGCGGGCGCAGGATAAACTGGTCCGCCGACTGGTGGAAAAGATTCGGAACAACGTGGACCACATTGTGCGCTACGAAGAGCGCGACATGGACGACGCAGAAATCGTCGTTGTGGCCTACGGCATCACCAGCCGCGTGGCGCTGCGCGCCCTCCAGATGGCCCGGGCCGAGGGCATCCGCGCGGGACTCCATCGGCCCATCGTGGTCTGGCCGTTCCCCGAGAAACGCCTGCGCGCTCTGGCGGAGAAGGTCAACGCCTTCGTGGTGGTGGAGATGAACTACGGGCAGATGGTTTATGAGGTGGAGCGCTGCGCCGCCGGCAAAGCCCGCACGGTACTGGTGGAGCATGGCGGGGGAACGGTCCACGACCCCGCTGATGTCTTGCAAGCCATCCAGGAGGCGGCCCGATGAGCACTGCACCCGTGGTCGAGCCCGCCGTCAATCCAGTTGAGCCTTTTCTTCGCACTGACCGCATGCCGCACATCTGGTGTCCGGGCTGCGGCATCGGCACCACGGTTAACTGTTTTGCTCGTGCGTTGGTGGAATCTAAGCTAAACCTCGACAGGGTCGCCATTGTCTCCGGCATCGGCTGCACGGGCCGCGT
>JALHUF010000499.1 GCA_022866195.1 Terriglobia bacterium | reverse complement strand
GGGCAATCCCGTAAGACCACGGCTCGTGGAACGGCGCGTTGAATTCGCTCCAGTTGCGCCACTCGCCAGTGCTAGTGTCCAGCCGGCTGATGCCGGCGGTCGTCGCCACCCAGACCCAGTTGTCCTGCACGGCCACCCCGTAAATGATGTCGTTCAGCAGGCCGCTGGTCAGATTGGTGTAATTCCTGAACTGGCCGCCGGAAAAATGGCTGAGTCCGCCAAAGGTGCCAATCCAGAGGTCACCGGTCTTCTTATCGAGGGCGATACCCATCACCGCGCGGTGCACCAAGCCGTCTTCCGGCTTGTAGACCTTCTTGACTTTGCCTTTCTCAATCAACACCAGGCCGTCCTCGGTCCCCGCCCAGACGCGGTCGCCGTCCACCGTCACGCAGAAAACCTTTTGCTCGGGCATGCCGTTGGCCGTGGTGAAGTTCTCCCAGCGCGTATAGAGCGGCGGGTTGGCGGCCGCGGCGGTTGACTTCCGCTGGGCGGTGCAGACTGCTGAGGCAGCCAGGAGCAGAATTGCGGTCAAGAGGATTCGCTTGGCCGTTTTGCAGGTCATCCTTCGCTCTCCAGAGGCGAAATTTGAAACTCGAAAATGGAAATTCGCCAATCCAAAATCCAAAATCTAAAATCCAAAATCGTCACAGCGTCTTCAAATACTCGATTAAATCGTTCAACTGCTCCTTGCGCATGTCGGAGGTGACACCGTGCTTGTCCTGGTTGTTGTAAACCGTCCAGATTTCCTCCAGCGTCAGGGCCATGCCGTTATGGAGGTACGGCGCGTCCTCATAAACGCGGTCAAGCTGCGGCGTATCCAAGAGTGAAATCGTGTCGTACTTGGTGGCCGAACCCACGCCCGTACTGATTCGGTTCGTGTAGTGCGTGTCGGCCGGGTGGCAGGTCGCGCAGCGGTTCTCGATGGGGACGAGCCTGCCGTCGTTGGTCCGCTCGCGATAGAACATTCTCTTCCCGCGTTCCTGCGCGTCAGTCAATTGCCCGTCCGGCGCCAGGTGGCGGTTGGGTGGAAGGGGAATCGAGCGGAGGAAGGCCACCAGGCCCTGAAGTTCCTCGGTGTCGAAGCCCTCCGAACGAAAGAGGAACTTGGCAATGCGCGGCCCGCACTGGGTGATGAGGTCTGGATTGCGCCCGCTCCACTTATAGGGGGCGGTCTCGGCGATGCCGCGCAGCGTGCGGTTGGCCACGCGGTCGCGCCCGAGCTGCGGCGTTTCCAGGTTCCAGGCCAGGCCGTCGAGGTGGTCCTCGGGATGACAGGTAGCGCAGGAGAATTGGCCCTGGAAGCAATAGCGGGCGTTGTGGAAAAGCCGCTCGCCGCGGCGCAGCGCGGAGAGTTCCTGCGGCCCGCCCAGGTCAATTGTGGAACTGACTTTGAGGCGCGCGAGGTCCACTACGGTGAGGCTGTCTGCCAGGCGATTGGCGATGTAGGCCCGCCGGCCATCAGGCGAGACGACTATGCCCCGCGGATCGTCGCCAGTGGGCAGGCGGCGGATGACAAACTCACGCGCCGAATCCAGGCGGTTGGGAAGCTCGGCGGCCGGCACGCGCCCGAGGCGCCGGGCGAGCCGCGCGGTGTCCACAATCTGAACCAGGTTGGCGCCCGACGCGGTCACCAGGGCGTAGTGCCCGTCGGGGGTGAAGGCGACGCCATAGCCATCCGCGTAGTAATAATCAATGTCGTCGAGCAGCACCTGCGTGACGCTCGACCGCTGGTCCACAGACGGGGCGGCTGCGGGCCGTACCACCGCCAGGCCATGGGTCAGCACCCAGCCTTGCTCCACCCGAATCAGCGGCCCCAGGTTCTTGGGCCGTATGAGAGGCACCAGCAGGTAGCCGCCTTGCTTGGCGGGAGCTTCGGCGATCTGGCGCAGTTCGATGACGCCGTCGAGGAGAATGCGCTCCGCCACCCTCTGCTTGGCAGCGTCAATAACCGTCAACTCGGAGACCGGGGGCTCGTCGTAAGGCCGCAGGTGTGGCAGGACGTTCGAGACGTAGATATGGCGCCCGTCCCGAGAGAGCGCTACATGACGCGGGTAACGCTGGGCCGCGAACCGGTTGAGCTCGTGGCCGGTTGCCAGGTCCAGGAGCGAAATGTCGCTGCCGATGCTGTTGGCAACGTAGAGGAACTTGCCGGTACGGTCGGTGGCGAGACCCACCGGCGCCCAGCCTGCCTTCAGCGTCCGCCGGACCTGGAACGAGGCTGCATCAATCTCACTGACTGTGTCACTCCATTCGTTGGAGACGTAAAGCGTTTTGCCATTCGGCGCCAGCGCAATGCCCTTGGGCCTGTGACCGACCTTCGCCTGCGCCGTCACTTGGCCGGTGCGGGCGTCCACGGCTAGGACGGAATCGTTTCCTTCGCAGACTACATAGAGCCTGCGCCCGTCGGGCGAGAACTGGAGTTCGATGGCGAGAGGTAGGCGGGCTCAGGAGCCGTGGGCTGCTGGGCGTTCGGCGTCGCGCCGTAATGGGAGGCAAGGGGCAGCGCAGTGATGATGGCGAACGCAATGAGGACGATGGGTACTGCGGCGGCTGCCCGCCGCTTTGGAGTGCGGGAGCTTGCTCCCGCTTTCCTTAAGGCCGAAGCAAGCTTCGGCTCGGCCAAGGCGGTGTCAGGGTACCGCAAGGCCGAAGCAAGCTTCGGCTCGGGGAAGGCGGTGCCAAGGCACGGCAAGGCCGAAGCAAGCTTCGGCTCGGGGAAGGCGGTGCCAAGGCACCGCACTCCAAAGCGGCAAAGCCGCATTAACGATTGGTGCCGCGCGCTCATTTCGCCCCCTTGGCGGCCGCCTTCGGCGCGGCCGGCTCGGGCAAGGCGGTGCCAAGGCACCGCACTCCAAAGCGGCAAAGCCGCACTAACGCTTGGTGCTGCGCGCTCATTTCGTCCCCTTGGCGGCCGTGGTTGGGGCGGCTTCAGAAGGTTCGGTCACGGTCAGAATCTGGTCCGCCTTCACGTGCTCAAGCGTCTGCACAATGCCGCTGGGCCAGGTGATAGTGAGTTGGTCCACCTTGGTGTGCGGCCCCAGGCCAAAGTGCGGGCGGGGGTCGCCCTGCGAGAGGTATCCGTTTTCCGAAACGGCTTCGCCATACTGGTGCAGATCGCCCGCCACGGCCTCGAGGCGCGCCCCGTACCCATCGCGGTTGCTCTTGGTCCCCACCAGTTTCAGTGTCAGCCAGTGGTTGCGCGTGCCGGGGGCGGGCGGCGTGTTGTGCAGCAGGATTCCTTTGCCACCCAGGACCATGATGAAGCCGTCGATGTACCCGTCGTTGTCGTAGTCGGCAAAGCAGGCGCCCCGGCCAACCTTTTTGAATTTGAAATAGCTGCCGAGCTGAGCAGAGACGTCGGTGAAGGTGCCATTGCCATTGTTGCGGAGCACGGAGTCCTCCATGGGGATGAGCCAGTGCAGTCCGCCGTTCACTACGTAGATGTCCTTCCAGCCGTCGTTGTCAAAATCGAAGAAGCCGTCACCCCAGGCCACGTACTGGCCCGAAACTTGAGCCACGCCGGTCTCGACGGTGGTGTCAAGCCAGAAACGTTCCTTGCCGGGGTTGTGGAACAACCGGTGGTAACGCATGTCGGAGACGAACAGATCCTGCCACCCGTCATTGTCGTAGTCGCCGAAAATGGGGTTCATGGCGGAGGTAGCTTCCCCGTTGGCTCCGAAGGCCGTGTTCACATCGGGCGCGACGTTGCTGAACGTGCCGTCGTGGTTGTTGTGGTACATGTAACTTTCCATGGTGTCATTGGCCACGTACACGTCCGGCCAGCCGTCGTTGTCGAAGTCGCCGACGGTGACGCCCATGGCGCGCCCGGCCGGACTGGCGATGCCGGCTTTTTCCGAGACGTCCGTGAACGTCCCGTTGCCATTGTTGTGGAAGAGGCGGTCCGCGTCGCCTTCGTAATC
>JALHUF010000498.1 GCA_022866195.1 Terriglobia bacterium | reverse complement strand
TTGCTCATGGGCACCTCGGCAACAAGAGTCGGGGAAGTCTCGGGCTCAATCCCGGAGCTGTCTCAACTTTCTGCCTTGCGCGGGCCATCGCCCACCGGTTGGGACTGTTGGCCGGCCTCCCCGGGGGTCGAATTTGGCGCGCCGGGTCCGTTCGCCTCATGGGAATGAGGTTGATACCCTATCCCCATGTTAGCCAGGGCTTCGTAAACCGCTTCCCGGTTATTCTCTCGGGCCGCCTGCACCAGTTTGGTCACGCCCGTAGTCACCTCGTTCACGTCGGGCAGCTGGGGAATAGTCATGGATAGCTTCTCGAACCTTGTCGGGGCCACCCGTTCGTCGCGCCGCACTAGCTCCTCCTCGATTTTCTCCCCCGGGCGCAATCCCGTGATCTCAATCTGAATGTCCTTTCCCGGTTCGAGCCCGGCGAGGGCCACCATCTCCCTGGCGAGATCCAGCACTTTGCGGGGGTTCCCCATATCCATCACGAAGATCTCGCCCAGCCGGCCCAGGGACCCGGCGCAGATGACAAGCTGAACGGCTTCCGGGATGGTCATGAAGAAGCGAACCACATCGGGATGGGTGACGGTGATGGGACCTCCCTCGGCAATCTGCTTCTGAAACAAGGGGATGACGCTGCCCCGGCTTCCCATGACGTTGCCGAAACGGACACAGGCCGCAGGCAACGAACCGTGGCTGGCATAGGTCTGAACTAGAATTTCGCCTACACCCTTGCTGGCCCCCATGACGCTGGTGGGGTTCACGGCCTTATCGGTGGAAATGAAAACAAATCGTTCAACCTTGTGTTGCCGGCACGCCTCCAGCAGCGTCTGCGTGCCATGGACATTGTTAAGAACCGCTTCGCAAGGGTGCTTCTCCATCAGCGGGACATGCTTATGGGCCGCCGCGTGGAAAACGATCTGAGGCTTGAACTCCTGGAAAATGGCGTGCAGCCTCTCGGCGTGCCTCACGTCCGCAATCTGAGGTTCAATACGCGCCTCCGGAAAACGAAAGCCCAATTCCTGCTGTAACTCATAGGTGGAGTTCTCATCCTTGTCGAGGATGGCAAGGGAAGAGGGATTAAGCAGCAAGAGCTGGCGAACCAACTCACTGCCGATGGACCCGCCAGCTCCCGTCACCAGGATTCGCTTCCCGGTGTAGACCCGCCGAACGTCTTCGTCGAATTCCGCGACCTCGACACTGTCACGGCCAAGCAGGTCCTCGATGCGCACCTGGCGGAGCTGGCTGATATTGACGCGGTCCCGAAAAAGCTCTTGCACGCTGGGGATGATCTTAGCCGGGACACCGATCTCTTCACACCGAGTCAGAATCTGGCTCAGTGTCCTGCGCTCAGCTTTGGCAATGCTGATGACCACCTCGTCGACGTTTGACACGCGAACCAGCTTCCCCAGCGCCTTACGATCTCCCAGCACTCTGGTCCCTGAAATAACCGTCCCAATCTTCTTGGGGTCGTCGTCCACGAACCCCACTACTTCCACGTCCCCCTGGTTCTTCAACTCTCCCAGAAGCAGAATGCCCGCCCTGCCGGCACCGTACAGAATCACTCGCTTCACTTCCCGGAAGGGAGTACGAGCTGTCTTCTGCCCTCGCTCATAGAGAACCCTGCGCAGGGCCCGCGCGCCCAACGATCCTGAGAGCGACAGCAGGTATTCCAGGGCAATGACACTCAGGGGCACGCGCAGACGAGCGCCGAAGATCATCCCGGGAGGATAGAACAGCCGCAGGCTCAACAGTAACGCCGTGACCAAAGACAGCGCCCGAGCAATCGCCAGGGCATCGGTGAGGGATACATACCTCCAGATAAACCGATAGATTCCGAATCTCCAGTTGACGAGCAGCCGAATGGCCAGCAGGTAAGGAAGCCAGAGGAGGAATTGCTTTGTGAACGCCCAGGAGGGTATTCCTTCAAAGCGGATGAGGTAGGCCGCGGCGAAGGACAGGGTGAAAATGCCTCCGTCGACGATCAGTTGGTTGGTACGCGTGTAGGGATCGAATCCGCGCACTCCGCTCCTTCTTCCACCCCTTGTGCTTGCCAGCCGTATTTCGGTCCGGCCCCGCGCGAATTCTCCTCGAAGAGTTCCCTTCGCTGTGAGTCCCCGGATCATCCTTGGGGGAACAGCCGGAACATCATCCTAAACTTCGCAGGGACCGTCAAGGCCGGGCCCTTTCGACCTCACGCGTCTCGCGCTTAAGCGACCTGGCGCACAGCCTCGGTAAGCGCAGCGACAACATGTTCGACCTGGGCTTCAGCGAGGTTGTTGAAAAAAGGCAGGGCCAGGGTGCGCCGGCCGACCGTCTCCGTCACCGGAAGATCACCTTCCTTCGTCCCCCAATCCCGCCGAATGTAGGGTTGCAGGTGAACCGGAGAGAAATACCCCCGAGTCGGGACACCCTGGTCTCCCATGGATTTCATGACCGGGTGGCGACTGAGCCCTTCCGCCAGCGTCACCGCGTAAAGGCACCAACTCATTCGGACGTCAGGTCTCACCACGGGAGGCTTCACCCACTCGAGCCCCTGGAGCCGTTCCGTATACATTCTCGCGACGCGCTCACGCTTGGCAAGAAACCCCTCCAGGCGCCGAAACTGCGAGACGCCGATTGCGGCCGACATTTCATCCAGGCGGTAATTGTATCCCAGCCTCTCATGGTCAAGCCAGGATCCCATTTCTCCCCTGCCCTGGTTCCTCAAACTTCGCGTCAAGCAGGCTATCTTCTCATCGTTAGTGACGATAATTCCGCCTTCGCCCAGCGTCATCTGCTTGTTGGGATAAAAAGAGAAAGCTGCGGCCTCTCCGAACTGTCCGACTTTGACGTTCTTGTACTCCGCGCCGATGGCCTCACAGGAATCATCGATCACTTTCAGGCCGTGCTTGTGCGCGACGCGCAGGATTTCGTCCCACTCGGCCGGATGGCCAAAAACATCCACGACCATCACGGCTTTGGACCGAGGGGTAATCTTCCGCTCGAGATCCGCCGGGTCCAGGTTTTTCGTTTCGGGGTCGATGTCAACGAAAACCGGAGTGCACCCTTCATACAGAAAGGCATTGGCGCTCGCGGCAAAGGTAAAGGAAGGGACCAGCACCTCGTCCCCCGGCCCGAGGCCGAGGGCCCGGACGATCAGA
>JALHUF010000055.1 GCA_022866195.1 Terriglobia bacterium | reverse complement strand
GAGCACGGCGGGACATACCTCAACTACTACATGGGCTTTGGCGGAACGAATTTCGATTGGGCCGCGAAAACGCTCACCACCACTTACGATTACGCGGCGCCCATCCGCGAGCCGGGAGGGCTGTGGGAGAAATACTATGCCGCCCGGGGCATCGGGGCATCGCTGGGTGTTTTCGGCAACGTGCTCACCCGTGCCCAGGCGGTCGAACGCATCCCGCAGTCCACCAACCCCAACGTCAGCGTGACGGAGCGTGCGAGTGGCAAGAGCGGCGTGGTCTTCGTGCGCGAGAACGCCAACGCCGAGCAGCGGTTCAAGATGTACGTCCAGGACCCCTTCAGCCCTACCAAACGCGTCATTACCGCGCCGCGCGAGGGCGAACTGGTGATTGGGGCGCGCGAGATGAAGATGCTGCCTGTGGGAATTCCCATCCCCGGCAGCATACTCCGCTACACGACGGCGGAAGTGTTTGCCCACGGCCTTATCGTCGACCGGCATTATCTGATCGTTTACGACGAGCCGGGGCGCGTGGCGGAAATCTCGCTGGCCTCCCCTGACGAGCCCAAGGTGGTGGGCGACTACGTTTACAACTACTGGGACCAGGAATACGAATCCGTCGTCATCGGCGTGCGCGTGGAGAAGGCCGAGAAGCTCCTGCTCGTGAACGATCACCTGCTGCTGGTCGTCGTGCCGCGCGAACGCGCCTTGCGCACCTGGACGGCAGAGTTCCCCGCCGGGGTCGTCCCCGGTGCCGAAGAGCCCAAGCCGATGGCCGTGCCGTTCATCACCGATAGCTACCTGCTCGCGGCAAGCGGGTCCGACAAGCAGCGCGTCTGGGCGGAGCTGGAAATGCAGCCGGGCGAGCACGCGCTGACCGTGCTGCTGCCGCCCTCACCCAGCAAGTGCCGCGTCGACGGGTTGCTGACAACTTTTGAGTATGAACGTCAGTGGCGCACGGCGCGGCTGACGATCGTCGTACCGCAGCTGCCCTACCGTCCCCTAAGCCTGAACCAGATTCAAGCCTGGACGGAGAAGTTTGATCCTCAGGCCGGAGAATGGTTGGCCGGCCCGGCGCGCGCCCTGGAAGAGCTGGGCCCTGTTCCTTACGGCTACATTAAGTATCGCGGCGAATTTAATCTCGCGGGCCAGCCCACGATGTTCATTTCGACGTTCGCCAGCGATTTCAAGAAGGTCTTCTTGAATGGCAAGCTGGTGTTGGAAGCGTCGAACGCCAGCCAGCGCGTGGAGTTTCCCCTGGCCAAGTATGCGGCACCAGGGAACAATGTCATCGAAATCGCTTATGAGCGTTTCGGCAGCCCGCACTTCGGTCCGAATCTCGGCGAGTTGAGTGGCCTCGAGTTCGTGCGATACGGCCAGAGCGTGGGGCAGAGCTCAGTAATCGAAACCTGGCAGATACAACGCTTCCCGGCCGCGATGCGCGGGCGCGAGATCGATGCCAACTACCCCACGGGCGGCTGGCGCCCGGTCACCTTGGGCGAAGCGCCCCCCGCGAAGGAGATTGTGCCAGCCTTCGCTTGGTGCCGCGCCGAGTTTGCTCTGCCCAGCCCGGTAGCCGGATGGTCGGTCCCGTGGAAGCTCACTTTCGAGGCTGAGCGCGACGCCCTCCTCTACCTGAACGGTAAATTCATCGGCCGTTACGCGGCCGTCGGGCCGCAGAAGGATTTCTATCTGCCCGAACCCTTCCTCAACTTCGCCGGCAAGAAGAACCTCCTCACTATGGTCTTGGCCTACGCCGACCAGCCGCACTACATCCGCACCTTGCGCGTGGGGCCTTATGAAGAATTCTGCGCGCGTCGGACGCGCGTGGAATTCGAATGGTGAACTGACGGAGGGCCACCCTGAGGTATTGGCTCCAACTGACGATTTCTTGCTTCGCGAGCCACTTACGAAACTCCGAGAGAACGCCTCATTTATTGCTGGACAAGTACCTGGCTTGTAGGGGGGAGAAGATTTCGTATAACATTCTGGCGTAAGTGTTGCAGCTGAACTCCGAAGACGTGGATGGTCCTGCTGAAGGCGGGAATCCGCAATTCCGCATGTCACGTTTTGAGGTGTGCACACAGCAATCGACTCACCGCTTCATTCGCGGTGCCCGAACGAGGGGCTTTCCCTTTTCGAGGGCCCGAGCGACAACTGAGATGGAGGTTGCACCAATGCGAAAACGCGATTTTTCAAGGGTCGGCATTCTAATTGTTCTAGTGTCCATAACCCTCTTCGTATCGGCCTGCACGCGCACCAAACTGGAGGTGCGCGCTGTTCCCCCCGAAGCCTATGTATATTTGGACGGGACGCCGATTGGCGATTCCGGGCGCAGCGGCAACCACAATATTCGCCTGCACAGCATCAGTCCGGGCGAGCACACGGTGGGCGTTTATGCGTACGGCTATAAGCCGGAAGTCCGCAAGGTTACCATCCCCGAGCAGGGCGGCATCCGCCTGGACATCCCCATGACCCCTGTGGGAGGCCAGGTTTCCGGCCCCTGGGGTCGCATCCAGATTGAAAAGGGCGGGCATTCAGCGGTGTTGCTGAACGGCAAGAGTCCCGAGTATCTGGTCGGCAACGCAGACCAGTTCAACCATGACATTTTCTGGAAGCAGGAGCTCCTGGTTCCATCGGGCACGCACCAGCTCACCTTATTGAACCGTGCTGAGACGGTCTGGTCGGGGCCAGTGACCGTGGGCGCCAACGAGCGCGTCATCGTGAACATCGGTAAAGGCGGCGAGCAGAAGACCGATGCCTGGCCGCGTGGCCAGCAGCTCAGCAGCGTGCCACGATTCCATGCGGGCACGGCAAGCTCCACCGTGGCGGTAGGCAAGCCCACGGCGCAGATATCGTCCAGCGCAGGCCAGATCGCTTGTGGGGGCTCCTCTCGTCTCACCTGGTCGTCCAGCGACGCGGCGGGCGGCCAGATCAGCGGTTTGGGCGACGTGGCCGCCTCGGGTGAACGCGAAGTCCAGCCGAAGGACACTACAACCTACACCCTTACGGCCACCGGACCGGGCGGCAACGCCACAGCGAATACTACGGTGAACGTCGGCAAGGCCGTCCAGGCATCGCTTACTGTATCGCCGGAAGAAATCCGTTACCGGCGCAAGGGTGACGAAGTTCTCGAGCAGGGAACAGCCACGCTGGCTTGGTCGGCCGTGGGCGCTGACTCTGCGTCTCTCGATCCCTTCGGTTCAGTCTCTGCCACCGGCAGCCGCACCCTTCAGGCAACTCCGCGCAAGACCGACCCGGGGCCGGTGGATGAAACCGTCACCTACACGCTCCGGGCTGGGAATGCCTGCGGCGGCTCGGAAACGCGCACGGCGACGCTGCGCGTGACGGGCGTCATCGAACCTGCGTTCTCGCCCGTGGAGACGTCGATGCTCGAGGCAAGACTCTCCGCCAACAGCGTTTACTTTCCGACGGGCCTGCCCAGCAAACGCGAGCCGAACGGCGGTCTGGTTCCTAGCCAGCAGCAGTCGCTCGCTAGGTTGGCGAATGATTTCAAGCAGTACCTGCAATTCCGGCCCGACGCGCACCTGATCCTCCAGGCACACGCGGACCGGCGTGGTTCGAAGGAATCGAACAAAGCGCTCTCCGAGCGACGCTCCAACCGCGCCAGGCAGTATCTGATGGACCAGGGCGTCCCGGCGGCTAACCTTGAGACGGTGGCCTACGGCAGCGAACAGAACCTGACCGAGCCAGAGGTGAGGCAACTCATCGCGGGCAATCCTGACCTCACCGAACAGGACCGCAAGAAACTGACGCGGAGCTGGCGCGCCATCGTGCTTGCCAACAACCGTCGCGTGGACGTTATGCTGAGCACGACCAAGCAGCAGTCCACCCGCTTCTTCCCGTTCAACGCCGAGGACTTTCAGCAGCTCATGAGAGAGCAGGCTGCGGTCGGTCCCGCGGCCAAGAAGAGAAAATAGACTCCAACCGGCCAGCCGTTGGTCGGACCGCAGGCCCTCTGCAAGTGCGACAGGTCATCGTCGCGGTTGTAGAGGGCTGCGTGCTTTTCTCCTGGCCCGAGCCTTACGTGGCCTTCAGTCGCCGCTGGATTTGCCTGCCATTAGGCCCGGTGTGATATTATCTGAACAAGATTCGGACTGCTTCCGTCTCAGCAAGGTGGCGTATGAGCAGAAAGCCGCGGATCCGGTTCACTACCTCAAATGCCGTTCGCCCCTCCGGTCGCCGGACTCTCCGCCTCGCGATCGTTGGCTTCGGCACGGTGGGCAGCGGGACTGCCAAGGTGCTGCTCGAGCATCAGCAAGAGGTGGAGCGGCGACTGGGCTGCCGGCTGCAACTGAAAACGATTTGCGACATCCAGGCGCGGGACGTCTCCTGGCTGGGCCGCACCGTCGAAATCACTCGGGACTGGAAGCAAGTCGTTAATGACCCGGAAGTGGACATCGTGGTGGAGCTGATCGGCGGCCTCACCACGGCCCGCGCCGTAGCCTTTGCCACCCTGGCGGCGCGCAAGCACCTGGTGACCGCCAACAAACAACTGGTGGCGGAGCACGGCGTGGAACTTGCTGAGCGTAGCCGCGCGGCAGGCGTGCAACTGGGAATTGAGGCGTGCGTTGCCGGAGGCACGCCGCTGCTGCACGCCATCCGCGAGGGTCTGGCCGGGGAACACTTCACGGCCGTTTACGGCATCTTGAACGGCACCACCAATTACATTCTGACGGAGATGGAGCGGCGGGGCTGCTCTTTTCGGCAGGCGCTGGCCGAGGCGCAAGAAAAAGGCTATGCCGAACGCGATCCCACCTTTGATGTGCAAGGCTATGATACGCGCTACAAGATCGCCATCCTGGCCATGTTGTGTTTTGGCCAGACGGTACGCGTGGAAAGCATTCCTGTCGAAGGCATCACGCGCATCGATCAGGTGGACTTCGCGTACGCGCATCGGCTGAGCCACACGATTCGGCTGATCGCGGCGGCACGCCGACGCCCTCAGAACCGGCTGGAAATCTCCGTGCGGCCCATGATGATCCCGCAGGCTTCAGCGCTGGCCAATGTTCTGGGTTCGATCAACGGGGTTCTGCTGGTGGGGAACAAGGGCGGCAACACCACCATGACCGGCCGGGGCGCGGGTGGCGAGCCGACCGGGGTGGCGGTTCTCTCTGACGTGGTCGAGATTGCGCGCTCCATGCTGGCGGGCGGCACCTCCACCACGCCCCTTGGGTACACGCGGTGGCACCCGGCGAAAATAGCCCTACCGGGAGAGAGCATTGTGGCGGCTTACATGCGCCTCGTGGTGCGAGACCGCCCCGGCATCCTGGCGCGGGTTTGCGGCATCCTGGCTCGCCACCGCATCAACATCGATTCCGTGCTGCAACAGCCGGCCATGCCCAAGGGGCATCTGCCCTTTGTGATGACGCTCGAAGCCACCCGGGAAAAGCACGTCCTCCGCGCGGTCGCTGAGATTGCGCGCCTGCCCTTCCTCTCCGAGCCGCCTCTGGTTATGCCCTTTGCTGAGTTGCCCTAGGAGCAAGATCCCTCAGGATCAATTGACGCACTGCTTGTCGGTGGGAGCGACGGGGACGTCAACTGCTTCCACGTTCGCACTGTTTGCCGGTTCGGGGGCTGAGGCGGGAGGGACGACACCACTTGCCTGCGCAAGCTCAACCGCGGCGCTGGCCGGTTCGGTTTCTTCCTCGCGAACCTCGTGCGCAGGCGCGCGGCCGGTAAGGACGGTCCACTTCAGCGGATAAACGTCAGGATCAAAGATCACGGCGTAGAAGTGCCAGACGACAATGGCCAGGGTGGCCAGGATGGCCTCGTAGTAATGGATGGCCGTGGCGACGTCCATCACCCACTTGGGATAATACTCGAGCATCAGGTTGTGCGCCCAGAGCACGATTCCGGTCGCGGCCATCACCAGCGTGCCCCACACCAAAGCCCAGTACTCGGCCTTCTCCGCATAATTAAACTTGGGATAAGAGGGCGTGCGGCGGCGATAGCCCAAGTTGTATCCGAGGGTCTCCACCGAATCCCGCACATCTTTCACCGTGGGGAGCATGGCGCGCAGCCACTGGCGGCCGCTCTTCATGGCGATCAGGTACATCGCGTGATACACCGCCGCGCCCATCAGCACCGCGGCGGCAATCCGGTGGACCAGCCCGCGCAGCGGAAAGTCCTTTTCCCAGCGCACCAGGGGAGCAGCCCAAAAGCTTTCCGGGAACTTCAGGGCAAACCCTGTGATGACCAGCAGGATGAAGCTAACGAGCAGGGCAAGTGTTTTCTTTTTGCCTGGTCTTATAAGTTTCATATAAGTGTCAATATTATAACACTAGGAGGGGATGAGAGACCCCCTATATCGCCCTCTTAAAGCTGTAGATTCAGGTTAAGGGACCCCAGCGAATCAATTCGGACAGTGTTTTTCAACTTTTCCTCTTGTAAATTTCTTTTACTATGTGGTATTGTGAAAACAGATGAAGATGAAGAATGTAATTAATATCCTGATCGGAGGTATATTTTTATCTATCCCAGATAGCGGAGTTTTGTTATTCAATCCTAATCTTGAATCATTATATCTGGCAGTAGTAATAGGCGTCCTGGTTACATTTGCATCCGGAG
>JALHUF010000497.1 GCA_022866195.1 Terriglobia bacterium | reverse complement strand
GCCGACGGGTGGAGGCCCCAAATTGATGATTGAAAAACACGGAAAAGTACGGTGGGAACGCCGGAGCTTGGACGCCCGTACAGAAACACCTCGATACTTTGTAAGGGATTGCCGATAATGGCATGGAAAGACGGACCAGCCTGACGTTAGTGCGTCGGGCTGACGGGAGGCCGACCGTCTGGTAGCACAAGATCGCGAGGAGCGTGAAATAGGGGGATACGAAGATGAAACGCCCAAAGAAAGGTTTGATCGTTAGTTTGGTTGTTTTGGTGGCTGGTTTTGCCGGGGTGGTACGGGCGCAGTCTGTCCCTTCCCAGAGTGGAACGTACTACAAATCTCCATCCGGCTATATTCGCATGGAGCTCAACACCAGTTCTGGATTTAAGGTCGGTGGCATGGCCGAATCCATGTTCAGCTATGGGATTGCCAAAGTGAAGGGTAAGTGGTTTTATGCTGGTTCTTCTGCTTCTGTTCAACTGGCTGATCATCGGCCTATTTTTGTCTTGGTTACTCAGGTCGATGTTTCGACACAGGCAATTGCGCTGGTTCAATTCGAAGCAAAGAAAGGCCATCGGGAGGCGCAGTATTGCGAGGCGGGTGCTTGGACTGGGGTTAAGGTAGAGGACAAGCGGACGGTGCCGCTGACTGTGACGCGCATTGAGGGTGGTAACAATCTGACAATTACCCCTGCGGGTGATTTGCCTACCGGGGAGTACCTCTTGATCACGGATACCGGTAAGGGCTATGACGGCTACGATTTTGGAGCAAGGTAGCGCAGAGTCTCGCGTCTCAGAAGAACCGCAGCCTTCGAAGAACTGAAGTCTGCGCTACCTTGCTTTGGAAATGGGAAGAACCGCGGAGTTCGAAAAGCCGAACTCTCCGCTGCCGGCCCTTGAGCAACGGGAGATGGGAGACTGAGAAAAGTGGCAAACAGTAGTGCGACGGTCGTCTATTTCGCAATGATTTAATACCCAATCGAGATATTCATCAGGACGTGACTATAAACCCGCGCTCCTTCGGAGGCGCATTAGGGCATCGCGGTATTCGTCGGAAATGAGGCCGTGCTTGTTCGGCCCCACATCGAGAAGCAGGTTGGCCCCTCGCCTCCGGGTCTCGGTGAGAAGCGTCAGGAGTTGGCCATCCGGCCGCGGGTGGTCCCCTTCCACGTAGAACCATTCCTTGCCAATTGGATCGCAGACCTCACCGGGAAGGTAATAGCGCTTGCCTTCGATTGTCCGCCAGCGAAGGTGGCCTGCGGGCGGGGGCAGGATGCGCTCGATGGCGATCAGGTCTGAGGGCCAGGCGTAACCGACGTTGTAATTTGAGCCGTCGGAGAGGCCACTGTTCATCATGATGACGCAATCCGGCTGAAGGCCCGCCATGTGCTCGTAGAGATACGTCCGGTAGCCGCGGCCCAGCACACCGGGAATATCAATCCACATCTCGGCGATGGGTCCGTAGTTCGTCAGCAGTTCAGTCACCTGAGCCGTCTGGAAATCCTGATAAAGCGACGTGGTAAAGGCTTTCTCCCATTTCGTCAGGCGGGGCGTGAGACTGCCGAAAAGGTGGTGATTATCCCAGGAGCAGTAGTAAAGGCCGGGCAAGACACCTCGCCGCTCGCAGGCTTTAACCAGCGCGCCGACCACGTCAGTCTTATTCCCGCTGTTGGCCACCGTGTAGTCAGTATGCCGGCTGGGCCACAGGCAATGCCCTGCCACATGCTTGGCTGTCAGCACCACGTATTTCATTCCCGCATCGCGCGCGATCTGGACCCACTGGTCAACGTCGAGCTTGGCAGGATTGTAGGTCGAGGCCGGCGGCTTGCCGTCAGGCAGTTCCTGACCCACGAAGGTGCTCATCCCGAAATGGAGGAACATGCCATAGCCAAGCGCCTCCCAAGCCTGGAGCTTTGCCAGGCTGAGCCGCTGCGCGCCGATCTCCGGCTGGCTGGCGCCTGTTGCCCCCCGCGGCGAAGCAGCGAGTCGTGGGGAAAGCAAGGCTCCACTGAAACCCATAGCCATGCTTCCAATACCCATTGCTGACACGCGCTGAATGAATGCCCGCCTTGCACAACAAGACTTTCTCATGGGTGAATTAACCTCCGCGCCAGTGAATCATGATCCGGTAGGGCGTTGCGGACCCACACAGGAAGGTTCTTACATGGCGGGACGATGCCACTCCCTATTTCGTAGCCAGCGTTACATTCTCGCCCTCCGCATTCGCATTCCTGAAGTCGCTCATCTGCTCCCGCTGCCTCAGGTGGAACGACTTGAACAAAACGCGCCCGTCGACATAAGCGTCAATCCGGCTGGGCAGCCAGACGCCATCTGTGCCTCGGGCCTGTTCAAACGACACGTCGAGCCGCCGAAACACGGCCAAGAGGCCCCATCCGATCATCACATTCTCTCGCAGACGGAACTCCACTTTGGCGATGTCATAATCGCTTTCATCGATCCAGAGGCTTCCCTCCAGCATGTTGATAACGCGATCCACCTTGCGCCTTGCCGGGATGTCATTACTCTTGGGCTCGAATCTCAGCAGAAAAGCCGTCCGGCCATTGACCGGCTCTCGCCTCACCATCTCAAAGCGATACTTCCCCGCCAACTCTTCGTCGAAAGAAACTTCTTCGTCATCCTTGTGACGGCCTTGCCGGGCCCACCTCTCGCGGAGCTTCTTCTGGCGGTCGCGTTCCTTTTTCAGATCCTGCTGGGACGGCGGTTTTCCGTTTTTCTGGATCAGCTCCGCATAGGGAAACCTTTCGACCGGATAGACGTGGTACAAGAGTTCCTCGCGGTCCTTGACCACCCCGTGGTCGTCGAACTCTTCTTTGACGGAAAGCTGAGTGAAAGCATGATTGGCTTCGAATTTCTGCTCTTCGACCCACTTGGCTCTCTCGACGGCCTTGTGGATGACCGCGTCGGCAGAGGGTAAGGCGTCCGCAGCACGCACGAGAGGATGGTAGCCGATCAACAACCCCAGGGTGACGAACGGTAAGAGTCGCGAATCCAACTGAACACGTTCCACAATCGCCTCGTCGCCAGGCAGTCGTCCGGATTAGGGGCTAGGGGCCGGGGGCGGCGGCAACATTCTCACTCGCGCCTTAGCGGCCTTGAACAGGAAGCTGTCCTTCGTCAGGCCAGGGGAGGGCGGGCGCTGCTTGAGCTCCACGCGCAACATGTCCACCCGGTCCCCGGGGAGCGGATGTCGTCGCAGGAAGATCTGCATCAAATCAGAGGTCGTATCGAACTGACCCACGTGACCCAGGAAGGCAATCAGGCCGTTTGGATCCCAACCCGCCCGCTCCGTGTTGTAGAGCCCCAGCAAGTCAGCTTCGTTTTCCTCCTCGCGGCTGAACTTGCGGTCCACAAAGAGCAGCAACGCGCCGCCGTACTGCTGCAATGCGTCCTGGATCTGCTGGTCATCCAACCACCCTGCCTTCTTCCCCTCGTGCATGACGCGGCTCACTAGCCAGCGGCGCGCGACGTCATTCATGCTGTGGTAGGCCACAATGTGGCCAACTTCGTGGGCCAGCACGCCCACCAGCTCGTCTTCGGTCTCCGCGAATTCCAGCAGACCGCGATGGACGTAAACGTAGCCGCCAGGCAACGAGAAAGCATTGACCGCGAGCGTGTCCACAAGCTTGAAGCGATACACCAACTGCGGGCGGCGAGATGCTTGTGCCACCTTCTGGCCGATGTGGTCGAGATAGGTCTCAAGGATTACGTCCTGCAGGATGGGGTACTTCTTCTCCACCTCCGCCGCAGCGTTGCGGCCCATCGCCATCTCTTCCTCATCCGAGAAGGTGTTGTAGATGGGCTTGACGACCTTGGGCTCCTCCCCCCGGACGGGGAAAGAGGCAAGGATCCCCGCCAGCAGTATCACCGCAACTACAGGAGCACGTGAATACGTTGCTCGCATGATCCCTGATCCAACGGATGCTCGTACGGCGCTTGTCTCACACACGGAACTCATGCCTCCACGCTAAGGCGTCCTGCCCCTCGGAAGTGCACCACTGCCTCAGCAAACCACGTCCCAGCCCATCGCGCTGACCACCCCAGACGCGGCTAGGAAACCACCTGCCCCTTCGCCGCGTCCCAGACCACTTTTGTGCCCCACTTGAGCGCGATGTTGCCGATCCAGGATGTCCGCGCCGCCTCAAAGCCCGCCTGGATCGAACCGTTGGGAGTCTTGCGGCTGCGCACGCAGTCGAGAAAGTTCTTCACGTGGTCCAGAGCCCCGTCGCGCTCGGAACGCACGAAGATTTCAGGCTCCGGAGCCTGCAAACCGGGCACCCACCTGACACCCTCGGGATAGACTGCCAAGTGTTCGCGGTCGATCTTCAGTGTCGCCTGGCTGCCGCGAAACTCGATGCCGCCGTCGTCGATGCTGTGGTTGTACGCGCCGCTGAAGGCCACCAGGAAGTCACCGGGAAATTCAAAGGCCGCGCTGACCGCGTCCGGTGCGTCCCATTTGAAGATGTAGGTTTGCGCCGTGGTGGTCGCGGTCTTGGGAGCCGTCTGGGCCAGATACCATTGGATAACATCAATCCAGTGGGTCAGCAAATCAGCCAGGATGCCGCCGCCAAAATCCCAGTAGTGCCTCCAGAGGCGAAACCTCTCGGCGTTACACGGCTGGTCGGGCGCGCTTCCCACCCATCGCTTCCAGTCCAGTTGGGACGTGTCGATCTTGGGAGGCTCCGCAGTCCACTCCAGGTAGTTCTGGTACCAGTAGGTGTGGATGAAGATGATCTTCCCGAGTTTCCCGGAGTCTACAATGTGCTTGCCCAGAATGTAGTGATCCCAGCTCCGCTGCTGGGTGCCGGTCTGAACCACGCGCTTTGTCTCTTCGACCGCGCGCACCATCTCGACGCCTTCCTCGATCGAATGCATGATGGGCTTTTCGAGGTAGACATCCTTGCCAGCGCGCATGGAGTCCACAAGCATTTGCTTGTGCCAATGGTCGGGGCTGCCGATGAGGACCGCATCCACG
>JALHUF010000496.1 GCA_022866195.1 Terriglobia bacterium | reverse complement strand
TGTGAATTCCATGCATGTCCGGCAGGCCGATGAGGCGATATGCATCGGCCCGGCGCAGAGCGCGAAGAGCTATCTGAATATCGCCGCGATCATCAGCGCCGCGGAGATCGCGGATGTCGAAGCCATCCATCCGGGTTACGGCTTCCTGGCGGAGAGCGCCCACTTTGCTGAGGTGTGCCAGACCTCCCAACTGGCCTTCATCGGACCTCACCCCGATGCCATCCGGCTGATGGGCGACAAGAACCGGGCGCGGAGCACGATGGCAGAGCTAGGCCTGCCCGTGCTGCCAGGGTCGGAGGTGATTCACTCCGAGTCTGAGGCGCGGGAGGTTGCCGCGGCTATCGGTTACCCCGTTATGATCAAAGCGGCGGCCGGAGGCGGGGGCCGGGGAATGCGCATCGTGAAATTGCCGGAGGAGCTGGCCGGCGCCCTCCAGACCGCGCGCAACGAGGCCGCGGCGGCCTTTGGCACCCCGGATGTTTACATCGAGAAATACATTACTTCGCCACGGCACATCGAGTTTCAGGTCATGGGGGACCATCACGGCAAGGTCATCCATCTGGGGGAGCGCGAGTGCACGATTCAGCGGCGCCACCAGAAGCTGCTGGAAGAATCACCCTCGACCCAGATCGACGCCGCCATGCGGCAGCGGCTGGGGGGCGAGGTGGTTCGGGCCTTGCAGAAGATCGGCTACACGAACGCCGGCACGGTCGAGTTCCTGATGGACGAAAACCGCAACCTCTTTTTCCTGGAGATGAACACGCGCATCCAGGTGGAGCACCCGGTGACTGAAATGGTGACCGGGCTGGATCTCGTTAAACTCCAGATCCAGGTGGCGGCAGGGGAACGGCTGCCGATCGAGGGCGAGACCGTAGGCTTGCGCGGGCATGCCATCGAGTGCCGGATCTGTGCGGAGAATCCCGAAACCTTTGCGCCCTCGGCCGGCAAGGTGACCGGGTTTCACGTCCCGGGTGGTACGGGCGTGCGCGTGGACACCGCCGCCTACGCCGAATCGGTCATCCCGCCCTTCTACGATTCGCTCATTGCCAAGCTGATCGTGCACGGCAAGAACCGTGCCGAAGCCATCAGCCGCATGGCGCGGGCGTTGGAGATGTTCATCGTGGAGGGGATTTCCACTTCCATTCCCATTCACGAAAAGATCATGGCCGACCCGGATTTTCGCGCCGGCAAGTTCGATACGCGCTTCCTGGCGCGCTTCTCGCCCAACGGGGCGGGCGGGTTCTAGGGCTCCAGGCTTCACGCCACTTATGGGTTTCTCACTTCCGCGCCTCTATGCCATCCTCGACGCCGCACAAACCGGGGACCGTTCGCTGACAGAAGTTTGCGAGATTCTGCTCGCCGCGGGCGTGCGGCTGATTCAGTATCGCGACAAGCACTCCTCTTCCCGCCAGCTCTACGAAGCCGGCTGCCAGATAGCGGAGCAGGTGCGGCGTGCCGGCGGGCTTTTCATTGTCAACGACCGCGCCGACGTGGCTCGAGCCGTAGGGGCTGACGGCGTCCACTTGGGGCAGGGCGATTTGCCCTTGGAACTGGCGCGCCGCAGCCTTGAGCCGGGCAAGCTTGTAGGCTGCTCCACGCATGACCTGGCCCAGGTGCGCGAGGCGGACCAGTCATCGGCCGACTACATCGCCTTCGGGCCTATCTTCCCCACGCAAAGCAAGGCAAAGCCTGACGCTGTGGTGGGCCTCGCCGGCCTGAGGGAAGCGCGCCAGGCAACGCGCAAGCCGCTGGTCGCCATCGGAGGAATAACCCTCGCGACGGCGCGGGAAGTAACCGAGGCGGGGGCTGATTCGGTGGCAGTGATCGCCGATTTGCTGAAGGCGGCGGACATCGGGGCGCGTGCCAGAGAGTTTCTGCGAGTTTTGGGCGGTTCGTAACCCCGTGGTTTGTCCCTAGGCCACGGGCTGTTGCCGCCAAGGCCTGACGAGGTGCCAGCCACTTTCTGAAACATGTCCACACCGACATCCGCACCGCCACCCACCGAGGCTCCCGAGCTGGTCAAAGGTCTCCGTCTCCTTGACGCCACGACCATCGTGATGGGGTCGATGATCGGGTCAGGGATTTTCATCGTGGCTGCCGACGTGGCGCGGCAGGTGCGCTCGCCCGGGCTGTTTATGCTCGCCTGGGTGATCAGCGGCTTAATGACGGTGGCCGCCGCGATTACCTACGGCGAACTGGCTGCCATGATGCCCAAAGCGGGCGGCCAGTATGTTTACTTGCGGGAAGCCTTTGGGCCTCTGTTCGGCTTCCTATA
>JALHUF010000495.1 GCA_022866195.1 Terriglobia bacterium | reverse complement strand
GATGAGAAAGTGAAGCCCGTCACCTTCCTCTACGATCTCGGGACGGGCGCCGGCAAGCCGATCTTCGCCGATGGGACAATCATCCCTTCCCAAGTCCACTGGTCACACGACGGGGCGGGCTTCTATTGCGTCTCTCCCTATTCGACGCACCCCATTTATCGCCAAGCTTATGTCGGCCGGCTTTACTACTACGATGTCGCAGCAGCAACGGTCTCCAAGATGGACCTGGGCTGGGAAAACGAACTGGGGATGGATTCCCCTGCCACGTACGCCGTGACGCGCGACGGATTCATCGCGTTGCTGGCCGCGGGCGCCCGCTTCAAGGCCGCCCGCTACACGCGTGAGGGTAGTGTCTGGAAACGGGCCTGGATTGAAGGCGAGCATGCCGAGCACCTTTTGGCCCTCGAGCTGGGCAAAGACGGCCAAACGCTCGTCTACAGCACCAGCACGGCCAGCCGCCCCGAGCAGTGGTTTCGCGCCTCGCTCGCAGGCGCCACGCTCTCGAAGTCCGTGCAGCTGACCGAGCTGAACCCCAAGTTCCAGAAGAAAATCACCGCGAAGTCGGAAGTCATTCGCTGGAAAGGCGCGCTGGACGAAGAAGTGGAGGGAATCCTCTTCTACCCGCAAAACTATGAGGCCGGAAAGAAATATCCCCTAGTGGTGATGATCCATGGCGGGCCGCTGGGGGTGGACATGGATTCCTGGGACAACGATTATGCCTATCCCGTGAACCTCTACACCCAGCGCGGCGCTTTCGTCCTGAGACCCAACTACCACGGGAGCAGCAACTACGGCCTGAAATGGGCGGAGTCGATTGGCGGCGGGAAATACTACGATCTGGAAGTTCCCGACATTGAGAAGGGCGTGGACACGTTGATTGCGCGCGGCCCCGATCAGGTCGGGGTGGATGCGGAGCGGCTGGCCACCCTGGGCTGGTCGAACGGCGCCATCCTGACCATCGCCCTCACCGTAAAGACGACCCGTTATAAGGTGGCTTCGGCGGGCGCGGGCGATGTGGAGCAGGTCAGCGACTGGGCGTACACGACGTTTGGCGCGGCATTCGATAATTACTACTTCGGGGCCGCGCCCTACGACGACCCGCAGCTTTACATCCGCAAGTCACCCATGTATGAGTTCAAGAAAGTCCGCACGCCCACCATCATTTTCTCCGGCACGGAGGACCGCGCGGTCGGCCATGCCCAGGCCTGGATGCACTTCCGCAGCCTCCAACAACTCGGGCAGCCCGACGTGCGCTTCGTCGCCTTCCCCGGCGAGCCCCACGGGCTCCGCAAAATCTCCCACCGGCGCCGCAAGGTGGAAGAGGAATTGGCGTGGTTCGATAAGTACCTGTTCAAACCGGAGGCGGCGAAGAACGAAGCCCTGAACGACGATTCGCCGCTGGCCGCAGAGCTGAAACGCCGGAAGATCAAGGAGGTCGGAGTGAAGTACGGCCTCCTCGCGAAAACGACGCTGATTCCGGAGGTCGTCAAATACGAGGGCCTGGAAATCGGCCGCTTTGAGGTGACCCGCGCGCAATATGCCGCCTTCGATCCGACTTACAGAATCGAGCTCGGCACGGAGAACTATCCTGCAAACGGCGCCACCTTCCCCAACGCGCAGGCCTATTGCGCCTGGCTCAGCAAGCTGACGGGCGAGACCTACCGCTTGGGAACGCTCCAGGAGCTGGAGCCAATCTACAAGGCGGCCAAAGAAAACGAAAACACGCTCGATTACTGGGCAGGCTACAGCGTGAACCCCGACGACGCCTCGCTCTTGGATGCGAAGACGAAGGAGCTGGCCGGAGCAGCGCCGCTGCTCAAGGAAGTCGGCAGCTTCAAGGGCCGCGGCGAAGACGAATTGGTGTTCGATCTGGGCGGCAATGTGGCCGAATGGGTGATGGACAAGGACGGCAAAGGCAAACCACTGGGCGGGAGCGCCGACTGCCCCGCCGACCAGAAAACACGCGAGCTCGCACCCCGCCCCGCTTACATCGGCTTCCGCGTGGTGACGGGGGCGAAGTAGAGACGCCCCGCTGGGGCGTATTCTCTTTTGAGACGGCCCACCGGGCCGTCTCTACTCGAATTTCGAGTTTAGATTTTCGAGTTTCCAATTTCCGATTCGGAGTCCCGAATTTGAAATCATCGACAGTCAGAGCCATCCTCACTGACAGCCATTTCTGGGTGCCGGTGGTGGTGCTGGCTTTCGGCATTGCGCTGCTGGTTGTGATTCGCTGACCGGCGGGACGTAGAGACGTTCCGCTGGAGGCTGTCTCAAAACGTCGCGTTTACAACTGTAGCGGCGATGTCTCATCGCCGAACCCGTTGAAAGGAAACCCTCGGCGGCGAGGACGCCGCCGCTACAGCATCGGTTGTGAGACAACCTCCGCTGGAACGTCTCAGACGGCTCACCCGGCCGTCTTTACAGGGAGGAGAAACTGGCCACACAACCCGAGATTCCGTCTCGACCCACCGCAAGATCCCTGCACGTGCTGGGAGTGATGTGCGGGTTGGCGGCGGGCGCCTGGCTGGGCGCGGCCGAAGCGCCCACGAAGCTCGTTACCCTGGGGCTCTCGCCTTTCCTGATTTCGCTGGGCATGGTTTTGGGAGTATTTGTTGCGCGCTGGACGCTGCCCACCGCCATGAAAGGGACAGGCTACGTCTTCGCCGACCTGCGCACGAAATCTCACCTGATCGTCTGGGGCGTCCTGGCCGGCGCGCTCTGGGCGGTTGCCAACACTCTGACGGTTTTCGCTATCCGCGACGTGGGCCTCTCCATCGCCTTTCCCCTCTGGAACACGAACAGCCTGGTGGGTTTGCTCTGGGGCTGGCTCTTCTTCCGCGAACTGCGTGGCGCGGGCTGGCAGGGATGGGTGAAGGTAGTGGGCGGGGCGGTGGCGATCGTGGCCGGCGCGACGCTCTTGGGTTATGCTTCTTCCACCCATTTGGCTTTCGCTCCGCACCGTGTGACCACCGGCCTGCTCGCGGCCCTGGGTGCCGGATTACTGTGGGGAACGCAGTACATTCCCTATCGCAAGGCTTACCTGAGCGGCATGAACCCGCTTTCCTTTGTCACGGTGTTCACGGTGGGTGAACTCGTCACCATGACGGCTCTGGCCCTGGTTTTTCGCGGCGGCTTTCAGGCGCTGTTCCAGGAAGTTGCCCTGGCGCGCCCCGCGCTTTTCTGGCTGTTTCTCGGAGGCTTCTGCTGGGTGTTGGGCGACCTGTTCCAGCAGTACGCGACCAAGTACATCGGCATCAGCCGCGGCATTCCGCTCTCGAACACCAACCAACTGTGGGGCCTGGCGTGGGGCGCGCTGGTGTTTGGTGAGCTGGTGGGCCACGCGGGCGTGACGCGCCTGCTGGTGGTGGCAGGATCCGTGACGATGATTGTGGGCGCCATCGCCATCAGCCTGGCCGTAGCCCCCACGGCCGAACAGGCATCGTGGCGCGCGGCCATGGCGCGGGAGTGCGAGCGCTACGGCCTCGACTTCCGTCGTCTCACCGCTTCCCAGGCCGGGGAGGACGTGCTGGCCCAAGAGGTGCCGGTTCGCCGCTGGTGGGATGGCTTGATCATTGCCGCGGCGCTGGGCATTTTCGTTTGGCTCGCCCTCGGTACCGAACGCCCGCCCATCGCGTTGGACCCGGCATGGACGCTAACATTGATCGTCGCGATGTTGGGGATGCTCCTCGCCTGCGGCTGGCTGCTGTGGAAGCGCACGCGCTTCTCGTAGCGGATGTAGGGGAGGGCCTTCATGGCCCTCCCGTCTTCCCACGCGGGAGCACCATAAAGGTGCTCCCCTACCGCGGCTTCACGCTGCCGGATGGAGTAGGGCCTGCGCGCGTCGCTCGCATCTTGCTGAATGCGAGTAAGAGCCCCTGCACCACAAACCCCACCAGAAATCCCCAAGTCAGGTTCGTGGTAGCCAACGCCACCAGTCCGACGCTGGCCGCGATGCACAGAGAACCCCTGTTCTTCACGATGTCGCGCACGAAGGCGGCGTGCTGGATTCCCACATAGAGCAGAAACACGCCCAGGACCGCCAAGGGAATCAGTCCCACGAGTCCGACGGCGGAGCGGCCAAATAGGGCCAACAGAAGGCACACGCTCCCGATGATGTAGCTGGACTTGGGCGTGCGGGCGCCAAACTTGTAGTGCGCCGTGACGCCGCCCGAACCGTGGCACAGCGGGGCGGCGAGAATCGTCCCGCTCGCCAGATTCATCAGCCCGATGCTGAGGCTCAAGGCGCGCGTGGTCACGCGCCGAGCTTGCGGACCGTAAAGGATCTGCGCGGTGTTCTCCGTAGCCACGATGGCGTTGCCAAACGTCAGCGCGAATTGAGGAACAACCAGAGTGAGGAAAGCCACCTTCAGTTCCGTCGCCTGCGGCTGCAAGAGGGCCACGGGCAGCGGCCCCAAAGCCAGCGCTGGCAGGGCGCGCCAGTGAGCCGCCAGCCCGACGATAATCCCGGCGCAGAGTAAAACCAGGGCGGCGGGAAAGCGCTGCGACTTCCGCAAGAGCAGGAAAATCACCGCCGCGCCGAGGCCGATAACCAAGGCCGAAACCGAGATGCCGCTCCAGAGGGCCTGACCGGACCGAACCCCAAACACCAGCCGCAGGCCTTCTCGGGCCAGCAGCAAGCCGAGACCCAATTGAATCCCGCGAATAATCGGCAAAGTGAAAAGCCGGGCAAGCAGGGGAGCAAGATTGGTGATTCCGATAAGGGTGAGCAGCCCACCCATAAGCAAGCCCGCACTCGCAATGGTGGAAGGCGCAAGGTGAAGGGCCAACGCGATGGCCGCCACGGCTTTCAGGGGCTGCACCGGAATCGGCACCTGGAAATAGGTTCCGGCAAGGATGTAAGCAAGTCCCGCAGCAAGGAATACCGCCGTGGGGTTCATCTGATTCAAGCTGATTAAGGCGATGGTTAGAGGAAACAGCACGCCGACATCGCCAAAAGCGCCGGCGACATCGAGGCGCGATAGCGCCCAGGGAAAATGTTTCTCTTCCATACCCGCAACTGACAACGTGGCCTTTTGCTCCACGCGCCGGCCTGAAAGCCGGCACTACATCCCCGGCCCGCGCGGATAGGCGGGTAAATCCGCCGGACGCGGCGGCAGCCGCCTCGGCTGCTCCTGGATAGCCTTCATCACCAGCTCGATGGCCTTTTCCAGTTGCGGATCTCGCCCCTTCATGACCAGATCCGGTGGGTTGTCAACCACGATGTCGGGTTCGACGCCGCGGTTTTCGATCACCCACTGGCTGTCCAGGCCGTAGACGGCAAACTCTGGCCGGGTGATGTAGCCGCCGTCCATCAACGGCACATAGCCGCGAATGCCGCGCACCCCGCCCCAGGTGCGCATGCCGACCACCGGGCCGAGTTTATATTTCTTGAAATAGAACGTGAAGATGTCGCCGTCCGAGGCCGCGTACTCATTGGTGACGCAGACCATGTGGCCGTGGAAGACGTTGTCCGGAATCGTCCCGCTCTCCCAGTTACGCGCCGAGTCCATGCCCACCAGAATCCGGCGCAGACGCTCGAAGATCAATTGGTCCACGAATCCGCCGCCGTTGTAGCGGACGTCGATGATCATGCCCTCCTTGCGGATCTGGGGGAAGTACTGTTTGACGAATTCATTGAGCCCCGAGGCGGACATATCCGGGATGTAGATGTAGCCGACGCGGCCGCCCGTCGCCTCTTCAACTTTCCTGCGGTTCGTATTGATCATCTCGAGTTCGCGCAGCTTGAATTCGCTGGCCATGGGCTTGACCACCACGTTGCGCGCCCCATCCTCCGCGGGCTTGTCGTTCACGGTCAAGGTGACGTTTTCCTCGGCCGTGTTGACGAAGAGCTCATAGGGATTGCGCGGCGCACCGAGCGCCCGACCGTTTACCGCGAGCAGATAATTTCCCTCCTTCACCCCTACGCCCGGCTCGGTGAGCGGCGAGCGGAGAGCGGCCTGCCAGTTTTCGCCGGGATAGATCTTCTTGAAGCGGTAAAGCCCATGCGCCGCCTCGGCTTCGAAATCGACCCCCAGCACACCGACGCTGACGGGCTTCAGATTCGGATAGTCGCCGCCACCCACGTAGGTGTGCGAGGTGGAAAGCTCGCCAATCATTTCGCCCAGAACATAGTTCAGGTCATAGCGGCTGGCCGCGTAAGGCAGAAGCGCGGCGTATTTGGTCCGCTCCCGGTTCCAATCCACGCCGCTCATGGCCGCCTCAAAAAAGTAGTCGCGCTGCTGGCGCCAGACCTCGCTGAAGATCTGGTCCCACTCCTCGGCGGGATTGATTTCGGCGCGCATGGTCGTCAGGTTCAGCGCCCCTTCGCCCACCTTGTGCGGCTCTTTCTCGGGAGGCTTGGCGTCAATGATGCCGTAGGTGCGCGCGCCCGGGCCGGCTTCCTCTTCTTCCTCTTCCCCTCCCCCCGCTCCCTTGGGCGCCGAGTAAAGGAGCTTCTTGCCATCAAACGAAAGTGCGAAGTGATCCGCCTGCGCCAGCACGACGGCATCTTTGCGTTCCTTGAGGTCGAAGGCGTGAATGGCCGCAGCCTCGCCTGCCAGCGGACCCGAAAGCCCTGCCACGGGACTGGTGACGTAGTAAACCGTGTCCTTGGCCGCGTTCAGGTCTCGCATGCTGGCCGGGGGAATCGGCAAGGCCACGACCCGATCCATGATTCCCGCCAAATCGATGCGGAAATCCTTGGGCACTTCGCGCGCGCCAGGTTTAGCTTCGGCCTTGGCTTCTTCCTTGGGCGGAGCAGCCGCTTCCGGCTCCTTGGCTCCGGCCTCATCGCTCTT
>JALHUF010000494.1 GCA_022866195.1 Terriglobia bacterium | reverse complement strand
CATAGTTAGTGGGCCTGATGGGGCCACTCTAGCGAAAGTAGGGCAGGGTTTCCTCCTCGTGGAGGGCGAGGCCTACCTCCTGCAAACCGCGGTACCATGACTGAGTGCGGTCTTTCTTGAAGCGCCGCCCAACAACCCGACAGACTGTGTGAAAGCTCGGGCCTGTGGGGACCTGTCCCCTAGGGCTTGCGCGGATTGACCCGGAAGTGGGGCCAGTGTACATTGCAGGCGCGCGATCCTGGCCTCCAGTGGGAACGCGATTCACGATTTTGGGGTTTTCACACAGCCTCTCGCTGAAGCTGGCCCGGCGGGCTGGGTCGTAGGTGATGCTTGCTCCGCCCGCCGGCGTGGCGTAAAGTCCTGCTAGTCTTGCCCGAGCCGCCGGGCAGCTGCCCCTCGCAAGCTCGGGGTGCTGCGCGATGCTGCGCGGATCCCCTCCGGGGACGCTACGCGGAGCTCGAGGCCGTTGGGCGACCACTATCGAGATTGCAGCGAATTCTAGAAAGGATGAACCATGAACACGAAGAGCCTGACTACCATGATGTGCGTGTTCGCTTTGAGTCTGCTCCTGGCGGGGTGCAGACCTGCGCCGCTCAGCGACGAGGAGTTCTCCGAATCTGCACAGGGAACGTGCCAGACGCTGATGACCGAGATGGCCTCACTAGACCCGCTCGACCACGCCGCCAAGGCGGAGGCATACCGCCGGGCTGCAGAGGCGCTGGCCGAGTTCGAGATCAGTGAGGAATCCGCGCCGCTGGGTATGCTCCTGCGAACGAGTCTGGCTGAACTGGCGGAGGCGCACGGAAACTTCGCGGGGGCACTGACCGAGGCGCTGGCCCAGGCGAACATAGATGGAGCGTCCCTGCTGCTCTTCACGGAGAGTGGCAATGTATTTACCTCTTCTTCGGGGACCGTCTTTGACATGGTCGCCCTGGATATCGACCCCGAGCTGGTCATTGAACTGAACACAAGAACAGCCGAAGTGCATGCAGCAGCAACTGCACTCGGATTGGAACAATGCGCACCATCTGAATAGCTGGGGAACGTCCCACGGGCACTGCCAGACGGCAGCTTAGGAATGACGTGTGGCGGTTGGCATCTACTGGTTCAGCCACCTGATCGATCTACTTGCCCCTGGCAATGAGAGCGCCATAACCTGATCCGCAAGCCGCCCAACATCGGCTTCCACCTGACGCGGCTATCATGGCGGCTTGCGAGGTTGGCTGGGCCTGCCAACGGGTCTTTGAGTGAAAGCGCCTCGCCAGAGCCGCCGCGCGGCAATCTTAAGAGATGAGTAATCGCACAACTCCCCTGAAGAACTCCAAAAAGGAGGTGGTAGCCGAGAGTGGCTTTTCGCCTAATAGAATTCCAAGAAAACGACAGTAAATGCAAGTAAATGAATCGGACTAGGAGAAGAGAAATGAAAACACAGATTCGGGTTGTCTATATGCTGATAGTGGCCGTTTCAATGGTGGGATGTTCAGTCATCTCGCCAATTGAACCAACTGAAACTTCAATTCCCCCAACGCCAACTCCCGAAATACTTCAGGCTTCGTTGGCTCCCTTTGAGGTAGACGGTCTCCAAATGCGGATCATATTTGTTCACTTGGGGGAGGATGAATACTCCAGGTACGCTCCTTTCCAATTGAGCGCTGGTGAGACAATGTTGACTATAAGCGTGCAGCCGCTCAGTGCGGTTCGTACAAGCTTAACCGATGAAGAAAGGGCTCTGTTCCGGGTGTGGGTCAGCGATGAAGACGGCAATGCTAGGCGGCTGGGACCTGTAGTTACTACGACGAGCACAGACTATGTATTTCAATTT
>JALHUF010000493.1 GCA_022866195.1 Terriglobia bacterium | reverse complement strand
AGTTCTCCAGCCCGCGCATCTTTTCGATGGCCCACATTGCCACGTCGAGCATGTGAACCCCCTGGTTGCCCAATTCGGTGTTCCCGTAATCCCAGAAGAAACGCCAGTTGTAGTGGAACCGGTTGGGGTTGAACGGCCGTTTAGGCGCCGGACCGAGCCACATGTCGTAATCCACTCCCGGAGGCGGCGTCCCATCAGGCGGATTTCCGATGCTCTTCCGGACCTGTGTGATCCAGGCTTTGAGCAGGCAAACTTTCCCAAGCTTTCCGGAAGTCACATACTCCACGGCGGTCCTGAAGTGTTCGTCGCTCCGGCGCTGAGTGCCGACCTGGACGATGCGGTTGTACTTACGCGCGGCGTCGCGCATCAGGTGCCCTTCGTGGATGGTCTGGGATAACGGCTTCTCGATATAGACATCCTTACCCGCCTGGCAGGCCAGGAGCGTGGGGACGACGTGCCAATGATCTGGCGTGGCGATGATGACCCCATCGATGTCCTTATCTTCGAGCACGCGCTGAAAATCTTTGACGGAACCGGGAGCTTTGTTCTGGGCTGCTTGGATCTGTGGTCCGACCTTTTCGATGATCGTGTCGTCAACGTCACAGATGGTCTTGAACACCGCGCCCTGTTCGATCGCGCTGAGCGCGTCGTTCCGGCCCTGATTGCGGCAACCGATCAGTGCAAGCACGACCTTTTCATTCGCGCCCTTCGCCGAGGGATTCAAATTGATGAACTCTGCGGCAGCGACAGCCGACGCGAGGCCCACCTTTTTCATGAATGATCTGCGATTTTCTTCCTGCATGGCGATTCCTCCCAGTAGAAACGATACCTCCACATGCGGCGGCTGGCAAATCGCCGGGTAGTCCACCAAACCAGAATTTGTGAAAGGCACCATCCCATGGAATCTTCCGGAGTTCGAGACCAAGCCAATCCACGATTTCGCCCTCCGGGAGCCAGACGCTCCAGGCTTTCGGCTTCAATGATTGAATCAAACTTTCGACCTTTCCTCGACTACACTAGTTCGCACATTTGTTGAGAAGCCCCCCTTGAAAATCTCAAGAGCCGTTCATCTGGTCACCTCGCTGAGCGGTACGGCGGTTCCCCCTCGGGCCTTGCTAATGTCGGCAGCTTCCATGAACGCGAACATTTCCAGCGTCTCTTCCCCATTGACCGGAGGCACGCGAGTCCGGAAGAACTTCGCAATTTCAACCAGCAAGGGCCGATAGCTATCGGGTCGAGGCTCAGAGTGGAGAACGGATTTGTCACCGAACAGGGTGATCCCGTAATCCTCCAGCGCATTTCGAAACCCTCGCATGACACCCAGGCGACCGTCCTTCCATTTTCCTACCAGCGCGTCCTCTCCCTCATTGCTTATGCGGCTCACTGATTCACACCCTGGTCCCATGAGTGTGTAGAGCATCTCGACAGCATGAATGCCGTACCACATTAGATCGGGGTGGTGAGGTTCGGTGGGAGAAGGACCGTAGACGCTATAGCCCAGAGTGTGACCAACGCCCGCAGGATCCTTCAAACGCTTGGTTTCCTCCCAGAAACGCAGGGAAGAGGAACTAAACCAGGGCACGCCAGCTTCTCTGGCCAATCGCGCGATTTCTTTTGCGTCCTTGTAACTGGCCGCCAGCGGTTTGTCGATGAAAACAGGTTTTTGAGCCGCGAACACAGGCCTTACTTGCTCCAAATGAGCCCGGCCATCTACGCTTTCGAGCAAAACGCCATCGACCATCCTGCAGAGTGTTGGAATGTCATCTACAATTTTGATGTTCCACTTGTCCCGCAATTCTGCCGTGAACTTATCAACACGACTCCAACTGGCTTTAACATCAGGGCTGCCTCCCTTGAAAGCGGCAACCACCTGGACGCCCGGGACATGCTCTCGATCGGAGGGATCGTTGAAGATCCTGGTGAATTCAACAACATGTGAAGTATCCATCCCGATGATCCCGACACGGATAGATTGACCTGAATCTGTCTGAGCGAAGCAACTCGACGCCGCAAGCAACATCATGGGGATCAGAAACGAGAAGCTCTGCCTTAGGTGCGACGGTTGGCGATGCATGATTTCCTCCTCGAAAGTCAGTTAGACTAGCATAGTCTTTCGGCAGCCAAAACTTCAGACAAATGATGGGTTTCTTTTTTCTCTCGTTCCTTGCCTCCAGTTGCGACTGAGAACTCCAAAACCAGAAATATTCTTATTACGGTGTTCGACTTCCGCGGCAATAGGACATATCATCAAAGATGATTAGGCTAAAGTTTTCGCCTCTTGTGTGTCAGGGTTCCTGCAAAACGAAACTTCGCGCCACCTTTTGGGTCTGGTTATCACGAAAAACGAAAAAAGGGCTCATGTGATGTACTTAGCTGAGGATCTCGGGACACCGGAGGTCTCCGGTGGCAGGAGATTCTAGCTCAAGCGGTGACCTCCTTCGACAGTTGAGTAAGAGGAAGCGTGGCCTGCGGCTTCTATCTGCCTTTAGGGGAGCCCTTCGAGATCCTTCCCACAGTCACGGCCTAACGTACCTAAAGACAGGGTGGGATGTCGGGCGTAGCTCGAACACGCCGGTGCAACCTCCGGACGCACGGTGCCGGAGGCGTCGTCCAGTACTGAACGGACTCAGGCCCCGAGACACGCGTCGGCCAGGCAGGCGTGAGCCGGCAACTCCTCCGTCTGCCTGAGGCATACTTCAGTAATCGGAGGGAGCCCTCATGGCAGTAACATTTTCGGCGAGACTCCTGACACCATCATGGGGCAGGCGACCCGAATGGCCTTTCCCGCGCGCCTGCGATGGCCCTATCCGGCGCGCCCTGGGGCCAATTCTGCGCGACGGCGGGGCATTCTACGCGCTCACCGGACGCACCTACTGCGCTGCTTGCTGAATGCGGAAGGCTGGGAGTCGCTGTTCAGGACTGAACGGGCAGGCAGCCTCGGGAGACAGAAGGGGCATCAGCGAGTCCCTATTCTTGCGCCGCACTTCCCGGCAAGGGGTCCCCCCACCCCCACAGCGGTCGGATTACTGAAGGCTTAGGGAGAGGGCGCCCGCCACTTCAAGAAAAAGTACAGGAGATGAACGAAGCATGACACCACACTTGGCGTGCTTAGCTGAGAATCTCTGCACGCTCTCCTATGGGCCCTTGAAGTGGGACACCCAGGCAAGACAATGATCAGCCGTCAATGCTAAATCCTTTCTTGAGATCCCGCACGCAGTCTGCCCTTGGGCGGGCCCCCGGCT
>JALHUF010000054.1 GCA_022866195.1 Terriglobia bacterium | reverse complement strand
TGAGTGCGTCAGTACCAGTTCGGGGTTCACACGGCGCACAAGCTCCAGCACCTTCTTGATGGTCCGAGCGTCGTAGAGAACCAGGAGGTCTTTCTCTTCCAGGCAGGTGTAGGTGGCCTCGATAAGTCTCGCGGCACGCGCCGCCTCTGTCCGCCGGAGGCGGGTGATTTTGGCGGGAGACAGGGTGGTGCTTCCGCAATCTCCCGCCGTCATGGTCGCGATGTGGATTTGGGCTCCGCGACTGGCTAGGTGGACCATGGTTCCGGCGCAGAGAAATTCCGCGTCGTCCGGATGCGCGAATAACGCGAGGACCTTCACCGGTGAGGTCATAGAGAGAAATCCAGCTTGCGGCCCGGCACCCAGGCTCGAAGTGCAGTAGGCAACGCTGCATTCTAAGCCGGCGCGTGACGGACTCCGGGTGCCGAATCCTGAATCTATTTGGCCAGCGCGAAGGAAGCCAGAAGCCGCAAGGTCCCCCAGGCCACCTCGATGACTCCACGCCCGCCCTTGTTCGTGAGCGTAATCGTCACTTGCTCGATCGATTCTTTATCTTGCTTGAACTCCAGCGGGATTTCGGCCAGCTTGGCGCTCGGCTCATAGACGAAGACGTTCTTGGTAGAGACGACGAGCGACCACTTTCCCGGCTCCGCCAATCGGGCGAGCAGAATGTGCTTTCCTTTGGCCACGCGCGTGCCGCCGAAATCCAGGTCAACATCGGAAGTAATGGTGGTGGGCGCGTTGGAGCCGATCCGCCAGAGCTTCCCGGGCTCCAGCAGCTTCAACGGCTCACGACCCTTCAGGGAGGGCCGGCCATATTCGATGGCGACGTTGGCATTGCCAATCGTAGCCTTGGTTTCACCACGGTCCTGGCCGGAGGCAAGGCCGGCAAGCGCCGTGAGCACGAGCATACCAACCACGACAAGACTGAGACCGAGACGAGTGAGTTTATTCATAATATGTGTCTCCTCTTCACAAGTGATTCCGTAGGACGCCACCGGCGCCCGCGGGACCTTGCTGCTCATGGCAGATCCTGGGCACCCATGAGCGGTTGCGTCAGCGGGCGGCGCAACTCTTCCGGGCTTGTGTATCCAACCCAGCGACGCATAATGCCACCTTTTGGGCCGATAAGGAACAGGGTTGGGGAAATGGCGGTGTTTCCGAAAGCTGCGTCGTCCGACGGCCCCGAGCAGGCAAGGCCGGCGCGACAATCAGCAGCGCCAGAGACCTGAGTGCCGGCGCGGCAGGATGACTCAACGCTTGTCTCCTCTCCGACCGGAGGCGGTCAAGGCACGTTCAGCCTGCTAAAAGCAACGCCAGTGAAAGATCAGGGAGAATCTCAGGTATTGCGCTAAGTAGCTCCAACCATGATCGCCCGGGCGCAAAGCGAAATCGTGAGGGAACTTTTTCGCGACAAGCTTCTGGTGGAGGAGTTGTGCGCCTTCTTCAAACCCGTAGCGATCGTGGTCACCGCAATCAAAATAGAGCTTCAAGTGCGAGAAACTCTCGGGATGCTCGGCAAGCGCCAGGGGATTGTTCGCCTCCCAGTAGGCTTCGCTGAGCGGGGAACCGAAGGGGCCCTGGAGGACGCGCGCGTAAAATCCCCAGCGGCCTTCGCTCGGGATCGGATTGGGAATCTTAGGGAGCAAAGCCGCGCTGTGAGCGCTGGCAGAGCCGAAGATATCAGGATGACGCATAGCGAGGTGCAAGGCGCCGTAGCCGCCCATCGAGGTGCCGCTGATGCCGCGTGCCGCGGGCGCGGCAATCGTTCGGTACTTGCGGTCGATGGCCGGAATCAACTCTTGGATGAAGAAGTTTTCGTAGCGTTCGCGGCCGTCCAGGGAATTGATGTAGAAAGTCTTGCCACCGTCCGGCAAGACCACGAGGAATCCGCCGACCGTGCCTTGGTTCACAAGGTCTTCCAGAACCTGTTGCCCTCCGCGTTCGGCCCAGCTTCTTTCGTTCTCGAAGAGGCCGTGAAGGAAATAGAGCGTGGGATAGCGCCTGGGCGTAGTTGTGGTGTAATCCGCCGGCAGGGCCACGCAGACGTCCACCGACCGGCTCAGAATGGAGCTTGGCGCCGGCCAGCACTCAAGGGTGGTGCCTGGCGCCGGAGAAGCGACGGCAGGGAAAACCCCAGCCGGTTGCGAGCCCAGCAGCAATCCCAGAAGAAGGACAACGATGCTCGGCTGAGCGACTGGGCTGCGAGGGAGGTTCCGGTGTCCGGGGTGATTCATCGGCTAGTGGGATGGTGACTCGGTGCGCGTGCTCTCCGCTGCGACAGAGACGGAGGTCTTACCGCTCTTCGAACTGACGCCCGCGGAGCCTCCCGCGCGATGGGTGCCCGTGTTGCGCGCGTCGGCCGAGCCGTAGACCGTGCCATGGACGTTTTTCAGTGCCGACTTCTTTCCCTTGGCAGGCGCACTTGCTGTGCCACTGGAGGGCTCGGCCGTTTGGGGAGCGGGCCGGAACTCGAGAACATCGGGCTCAGCAGGTTTTTCCGGTGCGCCCTCTGCCTGGGAGTCCTTCGCCTGTTTCTGAGCCGCGCTCCGTGTAGCCTCTTCCGTGCTCACCCGCGTGACCTCCGCCAGCGCCGGCTTCTTTTCGGTGCTGGCGGCAGAGGACTTGGGGGCTGGGGAATCGAGACTCTTCTCGGCGGCGTCTTGTGCCGTCATACCTGCGGGAACCAGCAGGCCCGCCACCACTGCCCAGAGAAGAATCTTCGCCTGACCGACGGTCATGAATCGCCTTCGACCCGGCACAGAAAACTCCTCGGTGAGTATTCTGAGTCCACGGCGGCACGGGAGTCAAGCCAGGGGCGAGGCTGCACCTTACTGGCCTTCGGGTTGGTTCCAGAGCAACTCGATGCTGATGCCCCCGTAGGGCTCCGCATCGTGATACGCAAAGCGCCCCTTGCTCGAAGGAGTGTCCCACCCGCCGCTCTGGGATAGCGGCGCGCCCTTGGACTTCAGGAGTTCGATGGCCTGGTCCATGTCGGTGACATCAAAAGCGAGGTGATGGAAACCCTCGCCGCGAGTTTTCAGATGGTCGTGATAAACGCTGGGACCGACCAGAGGCTGGATCCATTCAAATGGTACGTCGCCCCAACGCCACCAGCCCAGATACATCTCAAATTTCCCCGGCTGGCCGTGGTAGTTCCGGTCCACACTGATGTTGTGGTCCACCGGCATGCCGCCGAAGCCCAGATGCTCGTAAAAGGCAGCCACCTTCTTTACGTCGCGCACTACCAACGCATACTGCACAATCTTGTTGAAGGGATACTCATTCTCCGATTTGGCGAGGCTGCCGGCGGGGGGCGCGTCGGGGTTATAGACCAGTTCGATCGTCAATCCGCCCCCGCGGGCCGCCGTGTCCAGATAAGCAAATCGGCCTTTGCCCTTGGCGCCTTCCCAACTCCCGTACTGCACCGTCTGCACGCCCTTGGCCTTGAAGTGCTGGAGTTGTGCGTCTAGCTGTTCCGGGCTGGGAACAGCGAAAGCCAGATGATGAACGCCGTCTCCGTGTTGCCGCAGGAACTCGTCGTAGACGCTCGTTCCCTTGACCGGCTGGATCCACTCAATCTCGACGCCGCCAATGTTCGCAAAAGCCATCTTCAGGCTGAGTGGGGTCTTCTTTCCGCGATAGGTAAAGTCGGCGAACTCCCGCACGCCAGCAGGGCCGACGTTCTTCAGGCCGAGTTTCTCCCAGTAGTCCACGACGCGGTCCAGATCCTTCACTACCCAGCCCACTTGAACGACGTGACCATAGATCGAGAGGTCCACGGCAGGCTTGGCAACCTCAGCCGGCGCGGACAAAGATGGGAGCGTCCAGGCCAGACCAACCGCGAATGCGTAAGTGCTGACCAGCACGCAACAACGACTGTTCCTCATTTCAGCCTCCGCATGAGCTCTCGCCGCAAAGCTTGATCTTCGGCGAGGGAAGACGAGCGGCGAGGATACCACTCGCAAGCGCGATTAGGCAATTTCGCATATCGGGGTTTGGCCGTGTCGGAGATCGCCGCGTCAGGATTCCGCTCAGCGTTGGGTCAGAGAGGAGAAGTCGTGTTCCCCGCAGAATCAAACTGGAGTTGGCAACTCTGCGGCACAACACGCCAGGTCGTGAGGTTGGCAGCTTCGCCCGCCAAACCTGCCGAGACCGCGAGGCGGTTCAATTCCAGCGTGTTGCGAATCCAGACAATGCGTTGTTTCTCGGGTTCGGGCGTCCCCAGATGGCCCAGGGCAAGATCCAGCGCCTCGCGGTCGGAAGAGAGGTGGATGGGCAGACGCGCCGCAGGCGGATTCAAGGCGACCCGCGCGTTGAGGTACGTTTTCTCGAAATCAACTTTCTGATACAGGCGCTCGTGGATCAAGTCGGCGAAACCCACGCCTATGGAATTGCCTTCGCTTTCCCGGGTCAGATCGCGCACGTAAATCAGGCCGATCTCCGGCGCCTGTCCGGGCTGGAGTTCCACGCCGCGCCCAATAACTTTGGTGTCCAGGCAAGTGCCGCTGATGTTCTTTCCCATTTCGTCTACGACCAGCAGGTGAAACGCTGAAAAGGGAATGCGCGGGACGAGGGGCCGCGCCATCCCCAGCGATTCCTCTTCCAGCGCCGCGATGCCCTCTGGCCGCGCGGCGCGCACCGCGCATACTTGGTGCAGTTCGTTCTCCACCACCGCGACCCCGCACAAAATCTTGCCGCTGGCCAACGTCACCGCGGACATGGCGCGGATTACGCGCTCAAAGCCGTACTTCCAGCCCCAGCGGTGAGTCTGGCGCGCCCCGTCCTCCTTGCCCATCCCTACGGCCATCATCTTCAGGAGGCCACTCTCGACTTTTCCCGAGAAATCCGTGTGCGACTTGACGCGGTTCAGCACCACCACCGCGTCAGCTTCCCAGGCGTTCCGGTCCATGAACACCTGGAAGCCTTCAGGGGCGGTCCCCAGACGCACCGTGGCCATCGACGCGCGCACTTCCACGCCGACTTGCTCCAGAGTGATGCCGTAATCCTCCAGGATCTGACGCTGCCCTTCCGCCGTGGCGCCCCCATGGCTTCCCATGGCGGGAAAGATGAAGACGCGGGAGCCTTGAGCTCTCAGCCAGCCGCAGACGCCGCGCACGATTTCCTGGAGGCTGGCGATACCGCGGCTGCCGACTGCGACGGCGATCGTGCGCCCCCGGAGCCTTTCCACCGGCAGGCTCAACCCGGCAAGCGCCTGCTGGACCTCGGTTTCCAGGTGAGGCACGGCCGGGACGCTGGCGGAAATCCGTTCGAGAATGTGGAAGCTACTCAGGGGAACCTGTCCGTTCGTTGGCATAGGTATTAGACGTTTACCCCGAGCAGCGCGATTCGTCAAGTGTTCCGTGATTGCCAGGAGCACATCGGCTTCTGGCGCGCCCGAGTCTATCCGGCGCTATTCGAGGTCTGCCACTACGACTTCAAAATCGCGGAGGTTCGGCACCGTAACGCTGAGGACATCGTCAACCTGCTCGAACTTCGCCGCCTGCTTCGCCACGAGCAACTGTGCTGCTCGGCAGCGCTCGCCAGGTCGGAGGCGTATGGTCACGACCTGCGTTCCCACGGGGACGATTTCCGTCAGGGGTGGTTGCCAAGCGGCGGGATTGGTGAGGTTCACAAGAAAGCCGACCAGGCGATTTCCCTCCGCTTGTCTGTACAGCGCGAAATCAACCACTCCCGCACCTTCCACGCTGGCGCGCGGATTCTTGCCGCCCGCCCAGCGCACCGCACCTTGCAGGAGCCGGCTGTGGTCAGGCAGATGTGTCGCGCCATAGGTTGCCGCAAGATCCCCAGGAAAGTAAACCGTGCGACCTTTTCCCACCGTGCGAAAGTAGGCCAGCGGAACATCCCGCTCTGGGGCCTGGGTCCACGAAGTCTCGGGAGGATAAACGGGGTAGGGCGGAATCAGCCAAAGAGGAGTGCTGGCCTGGGACTCTGCACGCACGGAGACCAGATACCGTGTGTTGGGCAGGACGGCTGTGCCCTGGAACGTATCCCCCAATTCCTCTGTACCGAGGAGACGCATATACGAGTGCCCGAGTGGTCCCTGCACGCGCTCCGTCGTCACCTGAACTCCCAACAGACTCGCCAGTCCAAAGTCCGGCCGTCGGCTGCCAGTCTCGTCGTAAAGAGAAGTCTCGAAGGTGGCCACCAGTCCGCCGCCGCGCTGGACAAACTCCTCGAGGGCTTGGAAGGATTTGCCGCTGAGCATTGCAGTGTTGGCGAGCACCAGGACGCGATAACGGTCGAGGGCGGATTTCTCCAGGTCCTCGGCGAGCAACATATCGAAGGGGACGCGTGCTTCGAGGAGGGCCTGGTAAGCGCCGCGAAGGCTTTCCGCCACCGTCGGCGGGGCACCCAGTGGGCCACCGTCTGAGGGGAGGCGGTAGAAATCCAGGGTGGACTGCGAGTAAACCAGCGCCACATCAGCCAGCGACCTGAGACCCTGAAAGCAACGTTCATTCTTCCAGTGAAAGGAGAAGAAGTCCTCAAACGCCTTGAATCCCCGGCGGTCTTCCTGCGCTGCGCCTACCACGTGAAACCACGGACGGGCTCCGCTGGCCAGAGCTTCCGCCATCCAAATTCTCTGCTCCGCTTCGGGCTTGGAGATGTGGCGCCAGCCCGGCAGGTAATAACCCACGAGCAGCCAGTAGGGACGCTGCCCCTTACTCACTTCTCGCAGCAGTTTTCCTGTCATGCCGATCTGCCACAGCGGCGTGGCGGGACCGCGTCCCTGATTCTCGATTTGCAGCATTTCCTGGCCGCGCTCG
>JALHUF010000492.1 GCA_022866195.1 Terriglobia bacterium | reverse complement strand
TGGCCGTGTCGGTCGCGTTCAGCTCCAGGACATCCGAGCCGGGCGGGGAAGGAAAGTACCGCGCCAACCAGTAGTCCACCCAGTAACTGAGGAAGAGGCTGGCCGTTCCTCCGTCCAGTTCGCCGTACTGCCCGTCGGCGGCGAATCCCCAGTGGTGAAGGCTGCGCACGCCCGCTTGCGCCAACCGGGAAAACACCAGCGGCCGCCAGGCCGCGAAGAAAGCGCTCGTGCCCCGCAGGTCGGTGACGAAAGGAGTGCCATTGCAGACGCTGGTGCCGTTGTTGCTCCAGTCAGCGTTGACGTTGTTCTCTGTCACCCAGACAGGCACGTTGGCGAGCGCGGGCTGCGATTGAAGCTGCGAGTATATGTAGTTGACGTGATCCGTGAACGTGGAGATGGAGTCGAACAGCATCTGGTCCGTGTCGTGTTGGTTGCAGGACGAGTAGTAGTGCGTCGCCACCACGTCCACTGGGGCCGTCACCTTGGAGACAAACGTGGGCATGTACTGCTGCGGCTGATCGCCCCAGTCGGACAGCTCCACCGCGACGATCTTGATCGTGGGATCCTCGGCAACCATCGGCGGCACGACGGCGTTGTACATCTTCACGTACTCGTCGGCCGTGAAGCCGTTGATGTTGGGCTCGTTGTAGATGCCCCAGTAAGTGATGGGCCAGTTCGGATAATACGTAGACACATGGTGAGTCCCGTTGCCATCGGTGAAGCCGCCGGTGTTGTAGTACTTTACGAGGTTGACGCAGTACTCGCGAAATTCCTGGTAAGTCGAGTCGCGGAATTGACCCGGTGCGCTGTACATGAAGGGCGGTCCCATGGCGATCTGATAGAGCGGGCTGTGGTCACCCGCCGTGAAAATGGGATTGAGCATCCGGTCGATAAAGTTGAAATCCCAGGTGTCGGGGGAAGTGGGTGTCCACTCGGTCCTCTGCGGAATATCGCGGTCGAGGACCTGCACATTGATGTGCTGAGGGCGCAGGTCATCGAGTGGCACAGTCGCTTCAGGGTGGCGACTGGGGATGAAGAAGTCGTCACTCCACGACGCGGGCTGGAACGATGTGGACATGAAGGTTTCAATCCTGCCGGCTGTCGCTGTTCCCACCTGGGCAACGATGACCACGGTGAGGGTGAGGTCGGCGCTGCCCATCGCTTCTCCGTCGTCGGCTCGGACGCGGACTTGGTAGGTGCCTGCCGTCCTTTCCTGCGCAGCGGCGGTGAAAGTGACTTTGCCGGCATTCCCGGCGCCGGGTGATTCGACTTGAGCTGTTACGCCTGCTGGCAAGGAGAGAACGGACAAGGTCACGTTCCGCGCGGTGCCGGTCGGTCGCGTGACAGTGACGTCCACGGAGGCGGGCGTCCCATTCTGGAGCACCTTCAGCGTTAGGGGTGAGAGCCTCACGCCAATCTGCTGCGGGGGAGGCGGCGGGGCCGCTCCGCCGCCGCAGGAAACATGGATGAGCGCAGAACCGGCCAAGACAAGAAGGGCAAGCGCGTTACGGATGCGCACGACAGACACCTCCCCCAGCGACCTGTCGCAGATTACTACGGCGCGTGGCCACGAGCAACAGACACAAGGTCGTCGCCTGGAGCAAGCGGAGGCGCCCCAGCCTCATGCGCTCAGGGGTTCTCAGCGCACGGAAGACGAGCCTCTGTGGCAATCTTGGGTCCTCTCGGTGGGATTCTAGGCCAAGCTGTTCTGGTGCGGCATTCGCGAGTAGAATTGGCTCCCATGTCTGTCACTAAGGCCGCTCGTGTTACCGCCCTCAAGCGAGTTCCACTTTTTGCCGACCTGTCGGACAAGGAGCTGAATTTCCTCGCCGGGCGTGCGGTACCTCATCACTTCGATCCCGGCAAGGTGATCTTTTCCGAGGGCGAGCCCTGCGAAGGTCTCTACGTCATCGAGTCGGGCGCCGTCAAGGTTTACACGGTCTCCGCGGGTGGACGCGAGCAGGTCTTGACGATTGAGGGCCCGGGTGGTTCGGTCGCTGAGCTGCCCGTGTTCGACGATGGCGCTTATCCCGCCTCGGCCGCAGCACTCAGTGAGGTTTCTCTGCTCTTTATCAGCAAGCGGGATTTTCAGGCGCTCTGCCTTGAACACCCGCAAGTGGCCCTGAAACTCCTGAAGGTGGTCGGCACGCGTCTGCGGTAGCTGGTGAGCATTATCGAGGAGCTTTCTTTCACCACGGTGCGCCACCGGCTGGTGGCCCTGCTGCTTCGCTTGGCGGAACGCAAGGGAAAACGCACCGGGCGCGGCGTCGAGTTCACGCTCACCGCCAGCAATCAGGAGCTAGCGGCACACATCGGCACAGTTCGCGAACTGGTCTCCCGGAACCTCAGCCGCTTGCAGGCCACCGGCATCGTCAAGTTGCAGGGGAAGAACGTGGTCATCCCTGACCTCGAAGCCCTCCGCGCTGAAGTTGAAGCTACTGAGTGAACGGTAAGGGCGAAGCGGCAGGCCACCGCTGCCCGCTCGATTAGTCTCCGGCCAATTATTGGCTCTTCGTTCGGGGCCTCCTGCGTTGGGAGCGCCCGCCGCTCAGTCCGGAAGGCAAGGCTCAGAACGCCAGGGCTTGATCGAGGTCCGCGATGAGGTCTTCGGCCGCCTCGATCCCCACTGAAAGCCGCACCAAGCCATCAGTGATGCCGATGGCCAGCCGCTGCTCGCGCGGCACGGCGCGATGGCTGGTGGAGGCCGAGTGCACGATCAGCGATCGGGTGTCGCCCAGGCTGGCAGCGCGGGCGAAAATCTTCACGCGGTCCATCACCTTCTTTCCCCTCTCGTATCCGCCCTTCACTTCGAAACTGATCATGGCGCCGAAGGCGCCCATCTGTTGCCGGGCGATGTCGTGCCCGGGATGCCTGGGAAGGCCGGGGTAGTTGACGCGCTCCACGCGAGGGTGCCGGTCCAAAAACTCCGCGATCTTTTGCGCATTGGCGCAATGCGCGGGCATGCGGAGATGCAGGGTGCGGAGGCCGCGCAGAATCAGCCAGGCATTGAAGGGGCTGATCACGCCGCCAAAATCGCGAAGATATTCGTGACGGAGTTCATCAATGTATGCCTTTGGGCCCACCACAATCCCGCCCATGGCGTCGCCGTGGCCACACAGATATTTCGTTGCCGAATGCACCACGACCGTCACGCCCAAAGCCAGAGGCTGTTGGAGAGCGGGTGAGGCGAACGTGTTATCGAGCATCGTCGGGAGAC
>JALHUF010000491.1 GCA_022866195.1 Terriglobia bacterium | reverse complement strand
GACTCGTGAAGTCATCGTCAAGGGTTGGAATGGCCTTTGGGCTATAGACTGGGCACCAGACGGCAAGGGTCTGTTTGTCTCCACCGTCCCAACTTCAGGTAGAATGCTCCTCTATGTGGATTTGGAGGGGCGCGCTGACGTGCTCTGGGAGCACAAGCGCGGGGGCTGGTTTTATAACACCTGGGGCGTGCCTTCTCCGAATGGTCGCTATCTGGCGTTGACGGGCTTCCACATGGAAAGAAACCTGTGGATGCTGGAGAATTTCTAAGTACAGTGACGAGTGACGAGTGACAAGCTGGGAGATTGCGGTAGGTGGCATATGGGCCGACCGCGCAATGTGGACCGGCCGATTGAAGGCTCAGGCTGAGACCGCCACTACACCGCCGGGTTGGGGAACCTCTTCAGTGGGTCGGCGGCCTCACCGCGCGAGGCGCCACGCAGGAAATCGAAATCGCAACCTTCATGAGCCTGGAGAACGTGCTCCAGGAACATCTTGCCGTAGCCGCGCTCGTAGTGCGGCGCCGGCGGCTGCCAAGCCGCGAGGCGATTGTTCAGCTCCGCGTCGGTGATCAGTAGTTCCAACCGGCGACTGGGAACATCCAGCTCGATCCAATCGCCGTTCTTCACAGCCGCCAGCGGGCCACCCACCGCTGACTCGGGCGCGATGTGAACCACAATCGTGCCGAAACTTGTACCGCTGATGCGGGCGTCGCTCAGCCGCACCATATCCTTCACGCCGGCTTTGAGCAACTTGGCCGGGATGGGCAGGTGTCCCCACTCGGGCATGCCCGGGGCGCCCTTGGGGCCGGCGTTCTTCAAAACCAGAATCGAGTTCTCGTCCACCTCCAACTGCGCGTCGTCGATGCGCGCAATCAGGTCCTCGGCGTTCTCAAACACCACCGCGCGGCCCTTGTGCCGGAGCAGATGGGGCGAGGCCGCCGATTGCTTGAGGACTGCGCCCTGCGGAGCCAAGTTGCCCTTCAGGATTACAGTTCCGCCTTCCGGTCGGAGCGGCTGACCGAGTGTCTTGATCACATTCCGATTGAAGCATCCAGCGCGGGCGATGTTCTCGCCCAAAGTTTTCCCGTTAGCCGTCAGCGCGTCCAAGTGCAGCAGCGGGCTGATTTCCTTCATCACCGCCGGCAACCCTCCCGCGTAATAGAAATCTTCCATCAAGAATTCTCCCGAGGGCTTGAGGTTGGCAATCACAGGCGTGACGCGGGAAATTTCGTCGAACCTGGAGAGGGGCAAGTCGAGGCCCACGCGCCCGGCGAGCGCCACGAGATGGACGATGGCGTTCGTGGAGCCGCCGATGGCCATGTCCACGCGGATAGCATTTTCCAAGGCCTGCGGCGTGAGCATCCGAGATGGACGCAGGCCCTCCGCCACCATTGCCACCATCCGCCGTCCACTTTCTTCCGCCATGGCCAGGCGGCGGGAATCAACCGCAGGGATGTCGGCGCAACCGGGGAGCGTCATGCCCAAGGCCTCCGCCAGGCAGGCCATCGTGGAGGCGGTGCCCATGACGGTGCAGTGGCCGCTGCTTCGGGAAACGCAGCTCTCGATCTCGCACCATTCTTCTTCGGTCATGCGGCCGGCGCGCACTTCGTCCCAGAAGCGCCGCACGTCAGTCCCGGAACCAATCTCCCGTCCGCGCCACATGCCGCGCAACATCGGGCCCCCCGGAACCATGAGGGCCGGGATATCCGCGCTCGCCGCCCCCATCAATTGGGCGGGCGTCGTCTTGTCACAGCCGCAAAGCAACACCACGCCGTCGAGCGGATAGGCGCGGAGGCACTCTTCCACCTCCATCGCCATCAGGTTGCGGTAGAGCATGGTGGTGGGCTTCATCAGCATTTCGCCCAGCGAGATCGTGCAGAACTCCAGCGGAAACCCTCCCGCTTCCCACACTCCGCGCTTCACCGCCTCAGCCACCTGACGCAGGTGCGCGTTGCAGTTGTTCAGTTCGCTCCAGGAGTTGCAGATGCCAATGACCGGCTTCCCTTCGAAGACCAGTTCGCTGAAACCTTCCGCGCGCAACCAGGCGCGGTGGCCGAGTCCCCAGCGATCGCGCTTGCCGAACCAGTCACGGCTGCGCAATCGGGGTGTGTTGCCAGCAGACGAGGAATTCATTGCCGGGTCCCCCTGGAGGAAGTAAGGTGCCTGCCGAAATGCTTCGCGCGAGGCACAGCGCCAAAGGTTACCACGCTTCGACGGCCGGCGCAGGGTGCAACGCCCGGCAGGGTGGACCAGGAGTTATCGGCCACGGTATTTGAGCGGAGAGAAAAAACGCCGACCCTTATTGTGGGTCTGCGCTACAGGCTTGAAATTGAGCGGTCAGTGATTGACGTGACTACGTGCTCCCCAGGCGGAAGATGGGTTCGGCTCCGGCAGCGCGGGCCATGAGGGTCTTCTCTTCCTCGGCGCGGATGGGTTCAAACTTCTGCGCCACGTCCATGGCCAAGCAGAAACACCTCTCCTCGCCGGCCCGAACAGGCGTGTCCAGGTTTGGCCGAGCAGCCAGCCATCCGCAGATTTTCGTAGGGCGGCTGCCGCGTAGTTGACTATGGTCATTGACCATGGTATAAGTCCTCCTCATGGAAGAGATTGCGATTTCCAAATTCAAAGCCACTTGCTTGGCGGTGCTAAAACGGGTGCGGCGGACGCGAAAGCCGCTCCTGGTGACCAGGTTTGGCGAGCCGGTCGCGCAGGTGGCCCCGCCGCCACCGGCGCCGCGGCCGGAACGGTGGTTGGGGGATCTGGCCGGTACGGGGCGGATTCTAGGCGACATCGTCGCGCCTGCCAGCAATGAGGACGACTGGGAAGTGCTGCGCGGATGAGACTCCTCCTGGACACGCACACCTGGCTCTGGAGTCGGCTGGAGCCCGCTCATCTGGCCCGCCGGGTATCTCGAGCTCTGGAAGACGAGGCTAACGAACTCTGGTTGTGCCCGCTGAGCGTGTGGGAGGTGCTGCTTCTTGCTGAAAAGGGCAGGATTTCACTGCTACCCACCGCGCCGGAGTG
>JALHUF010000490.1 GCA_022866195.1 Terriglobia bacterium | reverse complement strand
TGGGTCAGATCTGCGAGAAATCGAGAGGATCGGGCGGGAGATCGAGCCCGTCCTGGCCCGGGTCCCGGGCACACGCAGCGTCTATGCGGAGCGCACCAGCGGCGGCTACTTCCTGGATTTCAACCTGAAGCGCGAAGCGTTGGCCCGCTATGGGCTAACTATTGACGACGTGCAAGGCTACATCATGTCGGCGGTGGGCGGCGAGAGCGTGACCACGACCGTGGAAGGCCGCGAACGCTACTCGGTGAATGTGCGTTATGCGCGGGATTTCCGGAGCGACCTCGACGCGCTCAAGCGTGTGCTGGTCGCGACCCCTGCGGGGGCCCAGGTCCCTATGGCCCAACTGGCCGATATCCGCTTCGTGGAAGGCCCCGCCATGATTCGCGACGAGAACGGGTTGCTTTCCGGCTACGTGTACGTGGACGTGGCCGGGCGCGACCTGGGGAGCTACGTGGACGAGGCGCGCCGTGTGGTGCGCGAGAAGGTTGAATCCCACCTGCCTACGGGCTACAGCCTCGCCTGGAGCGGCCAGTACGAATATCTCCAGCGTGTTCGCCAGAGGCTGATGTTTGTTGTGCCGCTCACCATTTTCATCATCTTCGTTCTGCTCTACCTCAACACCAAGTCCGTGGTGAAGACGCTGATCGTGTTTCTCGCCGTGCCGTTTTCTGCCGTGGGCGCTATCTGGCTGCTCTACTGGCTGGGCTACAACACGAGCATCGCCGTCTGGGTGGGACTAATCGCCCTGATGGGAGTGGACGCGGAGACGGGTGTCTTCATGCTGCTCTACCTCGACCTCGCTTACGAAGAGTGGAAGAAGATGGGACGAATGAAAAGCTGGAACGACCTCAAAGAAGCCATCCTGCACGGCGCGGTGAAGCGCGTCCGTCCTAAGATCATGACAGTGGCCTGTATGTTCACGGGACTCTTGCCCATCATGTGGTCAGTGGGGTCCGGCGCCGACGTCATGAAGCGTATCGCCGCGCCCATGATTGGTGGAATCTTCACCTCGTTCATCATGGAATTGATCGTTTACCCGGCCATCTACGCCATCTGGAAGTGGAATTTCGAGGTGAAGCCGAGCTTGGAGCCGGCCGGAGGTTGAGGGTCAGCCGGAAGCCGGGAAGAGACCAGGGAGGGAAAGTATGAAGGGAAAAGAAACGCTCATAACACTGGCGCTGGGCCTCGCCGCGCTTTTCGCTGTCGGGCAGGGGAGTGGGCGCGCGCAAACGGCCGATTTCACGCCCGCCGTGCTGGATGCCTGGAGAGCGGAGCTGATGGAGCGTCTCGATGCGGATGTAGCCGAGCTGAGTGTGCCTACTCCGGGGCAGCCACCCGCCTCCGTCGTGAGCGACTGGCGCGGCGATCAGAGGCCGGTCTCTCAACCTGTCGGGTCCCCTCAGGCGGGCCAGAGAAGGCGTCTGCCCTGGTTGCCTGCGGTTGCGGCCATCCTCCGGGAGCACGGCCTGTCTGCGGGACTGGTGCATGTGGCCGCCGTGGAGAGCGGGCTTGATCCGGCAGCGCTGTCGCCCAAGGGCGCGCGTGGACTGTGGCAATTGATGCCGGAAACCGCCACGCGCTACGGACTGGTGGTGAACTCCGAAAGCGACGAACGGCTGGATCCGGTGAAATCGACCCATGCCGCGGCTAGGTAGTTGAAGGAATTACATCGGCAATTTCAGGATTGGCCGCTGGCACTCGCGGCCTACAACGCGGGCGACGACCGCGTCAAGCGCGCCCTTGAACAGTTGGGCGCGCGCGACTTCTGGACGCTCAGCCGCCGCGCGGCCCTTCCCGATGAAACTCGCCGCTATGTTCCTGCTGTACTTGCCAGGGTGACGGCGTCGCTTGGTCCGCGCAACTTTTGGTGGCTGCAAACGCCGATTCCCAACCCGGCCGCGGGCAACACGACCACGCACGCGGACCACGCCGCCGCGCGGGCACATGTCGTCTATGCTGCAACTTCGCCTGCCCGCTGAATTTCAGAACGCTAGAGTGTCTTGAGATCGGTCCTCCGGGGTTCGTAAATGCAGAAGGGTTCCTCGTCCAAGTAGTCGCCGGTAGCGGCAAAGGCGCGGGCGCGGCAACCCATGCAGATGTTACGAAACTCGCACCGTCCACACTTGCCTTTCAGATTCTCGGGGTCGCGCAGTTGCTGGAAGACGGCGGAGTGCTCCCAAATCTCAGCAAACGGCTGGTGCCGCAGGTCACCGGCCAGCACGGGCAGGTAGCCGCAGGGATAGATTTCGCCCTGGTGGGAAATGAAGCACACTCCCGTGCCTGCCAGGCAGCCTTTGGTCACGGCATTCAGCCCGTCCGGGTGGCCTTTTCCGGCACCCGCGGCGTGGGGATGTAGCGCCATGCCCGTTGACCCCGCCATGGTGATCTCTGTCGGGCCGATTGCCCTGGTATCAGGCCGGGGTGAGGATGCGGAGGATGCGCGTCGTTCCGCCGCGCGCCGCTGGCGCATCACGCGGAAGTAATGCGGGGCACAGGTGGCTTTCAACTCGATTTCGCCTTCCTGGGAGCGGTCATAGAACCAGTTGAGAATCTGCTCGTACTCCTCGGCGGGCACCATCTGCTCGGCGGCGATGTCCACCCCGCAACCAACCGGCACCAGCAGGAAAGTGTGGAGAGCATCGGCTCCGATAGATTTGGCCAATTCCAGAACCTCAGGAAGCTGCTGGGCGTTGTGCCGGGCAATGGTCATGTTGATCTGGAGCGACACGCCCAGCTCTTGCAGATTCCGAAAACCTTTGAGAGCCGCGTCAAAGGCGCCCGGGATGCCGCGGAAGGCGTCGTGGGTGGCGGCGTTGGCGCCGTCCAGGCTGATGGAGACGCGGCGTACACCGGCATCAACAATTTTGCGCGCGACTTCCTCTGTAACCAGCGTGCCGTTGGTGGCCAAGGCCACGCGCAGGCCGCGGTCGGTCGCGAAGCGCGCTAGCTCAAAGATGTCGGCGCGAAAGAGAGGCTCGCCGCCGCTCAGAACCAGTATGGGCTTGGCGTACTGAGAGACCTGCTCTATCAGGTTCAGGGCTTTGGCCGTAGGCAGGTCTAACGGCGATGAGAGTTCCGTAGCGGTGGCCCGACAATGGATGCAACGCAGGTTGCAGCCTTTGGTCACCTCCCAGAAGATGAGTCGCGGTTTGTGGTTGTCGGCGTCCATCGGTCTTAGCTGACTCGACCTTGTTTCCCGCTCCTTTACGCTGCCTTCTCTTTCGGCAGCGCGGCTTCCGCCATGGCCGAGGCAGACTCAGGCCGGTCCCGGCGAATCTCCTCATCGGTCAAGTAGCATTGCGGGTCGTGCATCCAGGGGTCGCCATAAACCTTTTCCGCGCGCGCCAGGAAACTGCCGCCGCAGAGCCGTTTCCAGTGGCAATCGGCGCAGCGTCCCTTCAGCAGCGGCAGGCGGTTCTTGAGTCCCGCCATGAGCGGGTTCGAGACATCCATCCAGATTTGGCTGAAGGGTCGCTGGCGGACGTTGCCGAAGGTGTGTTCCGTCCAGAACTGGTCGGGGTGGACGTTGCCCTGGTAATCGATGTTGCCGATGCCGACCCCGGAGCTGTAAGTTCCCCCGCCGTTCCATTCGAGCAGCGCGTAAACCTCCGCGGCCCGCGCGGGATCCTTCTGGAGAAGTTGCAGGTAGAGGTACACGCCGTCCACGTGGTTATCCACAGTGAGGATGTCGATGTTCAACCCCCGGCGCTCGAAATCCTCCGTACGCCGCAGGATGATATCCATGGCCTGGCGGCTCTGTGCGTGCGTGAGATCGTCTTCCAGCAGCTTGTTGCCGCGCCCGGCGTAGACGAGATGATAGAAGCAGGCGCGGTTGATCTTCTCCCGTTCGATGAAGTCAAAGATGGCGCCCAGATCCTGGAAGTTCCGCTGGGTCAGCGTGAGCCGCAGCCCGACGCGCTGGCCAACCTCGACGCAGTTTCGGAAGCCGGCCATCGCCGCCTCGAAGGCGCCTTTCTTGCCGCGGAAGCGGTCGTTGACCGGGCCAATGCCGTCCAGCGAGATGCCCACGTAGATCAAACCCGCCTGTTTCAATTGCGCCGCCACGGCGGGCGTAATCAGAGTTCCATTCGTTGAAAGCACCGGCCGGATGCCGCGCTCGCGCCCGTAGCCCACCAGGTCCAGCAGGTCGGGGCGCATCAGGGGTTCGCCGCCGGAAAACAGCAGCGCTGGCACGCCGAAGTGGGCCAGGTCTTCGATCATCGTGCGGGCTTCGGCGGTGGTAAGTTCGCCGGAGTACTCGCGCCGTCGCGAATCCGTGTAGCAGTGGACGCAGTTCAGATTGCAGGTACGGGTGGCGTTCCAGACCACAATCGGTTTGCGCTCGGCGGCGGAGGGGGGAACCTTGTGGGTGAGGGGCTCGGCTGCTTCCAGGCGGCCGTCGGATTTCTGGCCATAGCGGATGGCGTCCCCCGTCGTCGCGCGAGAACAATACAACTTCGTGACGTCGATCATACTGTCCTCAGTTTGTTCGGTTCGCCCTGATCGCGGAGGAGGACTTCACAGGGCAAGCATTGCGCCTGCCTGTTTTCAGGGTGGGGATAACGGGTTCGCCCGATTCCGTTATCCCCACTCCCTAATCCGCCGGAAGGCGGATTCCTAGGACCCGAAGTCCCTCGCACCCTATCGATGGGCAACCCCCATGCCAAAAATATCCCAAAACCCATCGTACCTATTCAAAACCCCAATGCCAAGCAGGGAAAGAACTTAAGTCACAGACTCTGAATCCGCGTTTCACCAAATGTAAACATTGATCACAGGGCACGTTGTGGCAAATAGGTGGCGACGCGCTCGCGAGCGTGTGAAAAACCGCAAATTCCGCAGCCCAGGGGAGACGTATCACGGACGCCGTAAGAGTCTGCTGTGGGCCCCTGAAGTGAGACAACCAGTCAAGACACTACCTACCACCAAATAGTAAATCCTTCCTTTGTTCCTTGCAGGCAATTCGGCCTCCTGCGCACTCCTGGGCCCAGTGGGGGGACGATACGGTCATTGTCACGGAAGGGCGTTATACGTCCAGTGGGTTGCTTCTGAGTGCCCGGTCGCCGGGCCAAAACGTGGGACTGTGCCTGCGGATTCGTCGATGAACACCAGGTGACAAGGCTGGACCTAGTTCCCGGAGCGCCGTCTGGACCGCGAAGCGCAGCGCGGATCCTGCGGATCACCCCAGATTCATCTTGTGCAGAAGCGCATGAAACCGCGGGTCGGAGCGGAGCGGATCCAGGAACGGATAGCTCTTAAGGGCAGGGATCCAGCCGTCGTTCCGGTCAACGGCTCGCTCCATCCAGACAAAGGCATCGTCGATCTCGCCCAGCCCGACGTGGATCCAGGCAAAACTCGTCGGCAGCACGAATCGCTCACTGGCGATCGCACGGAGACGCTCAAGCACCATCCTGGCCTGGGCCGTGTATCCGCCCAGCCCTAATGCCAAGCCGAGCCATCCAAACATGAGGGGAAACTCACCGGAAATGTCGACTGCATGGCGGAGGGCAGCGATACTCTCGTCGAATCTTTGCATTCCCAGGTAAACCAGCCCGAGCATCATGTAAGCGACGTGGTGCTCCGGTTCAAGCTCGACGAGTTTCTGTGCTTGCGCGAGCGCTCGCTCGTACTGATGGCCGAAGAAAAGCA
>JALHUF010000489.1 GCA_022866195.1 Terriglobia bacterium | reverse complement strand
TGGCAGAAGAAATCCTGGCCCTGGGTTGCGAGTATGCCGAGCGATACGAAAATCTACAACTCGATAGAGGTGGGGACAGAGGTGGAAGGAGCAGGGGGTGCTTCGAGGAGTATCTGAAGAAGTACCCAGAAGGTATCTACAGAGACCGATTTGAGTGGAAGCTTGTGCAGTTAAGAAACAGCGGATACGAATTCGAGGGTTACGCCAAGTATCCGGTTGGGCAGATAAAGGCGTTCGAGGAGTTCTTGCGCGAGCACCCGCAGAACAAAGCAGGTGAGGAGATAGAGCTGAGGATCGCACTTCTTTACCGGATCGCCTACGAATGCGTGGAATACGCTGATACGGAGGAAAAGAGGGGCGGGTTCACGAAGCAGGACGGGAGAAGATTTCTTGAAAGATCAAAGGAAATCTACACACAACTGCTGACCGCTTCGGACTTAACTGTCAGAGAGACCGCACGCGTGGCTCTCTACAGCATAAAGCAGGGGAGAAGGTGTTACTACGGCTACGATGACTGGATGAGTTGATCCTTCTTAATAACATTCAAGCCGTGCGAGTGGCGCATCGCTTTCTGATGCAGGTAACCACCACGGTGCCAGCCGCATAGAAGTCCGCCCCGGACTGGAGTATTGTGTAGACCAGGAACGGGAGCCCTGGCGTCCACCGGGTCCCCGGCACACAGTCAAGATGATTCTGATCGTTGACGACGATCCCTCGGTGACAACCTCGCTGGCGCTGCTGCTGAAGCAAGCGGGCTATCAGACCCTCTGCGCCAGCTCTCCTGCGGAAGCCTTGGAGCTCATCGGCCGGGAAGACCTCGCGCTCGTTATCCAGGACATGAATTTCTCCCGCGAGACCAGCGGCGAGGAAGGCCTGGAATTGCTGGCGAAAATCACAGCCGGGAAACCGCAACTCCCGGTCGTTCTCATCACGGCCTGGGGCTCCATCGGGCTGGCGGTGAAAGGGATCAAAGCCGGCGCCTCCGACTTCATCACCAAACCCTGGAGCAACCAGCAAATCCTCCAATGCGTCGCCACCACCCTGGAGGTGGCGGCAGCCACCGCGCCCCGCCCCCGCGCCGCCTTGAGCCGGAATGAACTGGATGCCGCCTACGACTTTCACAACCTCATTGGGCTCGATCCCAAGTTCCTGCGCCTCCTGGAGATGGTGGGACGCGTCAGCGATACGGACGCCTCCGTGCTCATCACCGGCGAGAGCGGCACCGGCAAGGAACTTGTCGCGGAGGCCATCCACCGGAACAGCAAGCGCCGCAACGCGCCCTTCCTCAAGGTCAACCTGGGCGGGATCTCCTCCACGCTGTTTGAAAGCGAGATGTTCGGCCACGTGAAGGGCGCCTACACTGATGCCCACCAGGACCGCAAGGGAAGATTTGAGATGGCCCAGGGCGGGACGATTTTCCTGGACGAAATCGGGGAGCTCGAGGCCAGCTCCCAGGTCAAATTGCTGCGCGTGCTCCAGGACCGCACTTACGAGGTGCTCGGTTCCAGCCTTCCCCGCACCGTGGACGTGCGCATTATCTCGGCCACCAACCGCAATCTGGCAGACCTGGTGGAGCGCGAGGCCTTCCGGGAGGACCTGCTCTACCGCTTGAACCTGATTGCCATCCATCTTCCTCCTTTGCGCGAGCGACGCCAGGACATTCCCCTGTTGGCCAATTACTTCCTCGAGAACATCGGCGCCGTTTACCGGCGGCGCGACCTGGCCATCAGCCAGGCCGCCCTCTGGTGGTTGCAGGGGTTGGAATGGCCGGGAAACATTCGCCAGTTGAAACAGTGGAT
>JALHUF010000488.1 GCA_022866195.1 Terriglobia bacterium | reverse complement strand
CATTGCAGTCGACCAATCTTTGTCTCCCGCCTGGGGGCAGGGTTCCACCCGCAGCGGGAAGCCCTGCGCGTCCGGAAGCTTCCTGAGGATGATGAGAATAAGGTCCACGATCGCCCAGATGCCACATCCTCCCAGAGTGACGAGCTTAAGGATGCCCAGCCCCGTGTAGCCGAGATAGAAGCGATCGACTCCGAAGCCACCCAAGAACATGGAAAGCAGGACCGCTGTCGTCAGGTCTTTCTGGCCCACCGGGCCCAAGCTCACTCCGCACTTGACGCAAATAACGGCGCCGGGGCCTGATTCTGCGCCGCAGCCCTGGCAATAGCGGATTCCCATCAGCGGGCGCTGTCCGCAGGAGACGCAGAACTCGGCGTTGTCAGCGAGTTGGCGAGCACAGTTGCGACAATACATTGGAGTCTCCCGCCAGAACAGAATGTGACCAGCTCAGATGGCGGTATCTATAGAGGCAGGCAGGGCAAAAGTCAACGGAATTTGCGCAGACAGCAATTCACGGCACGGCGTGGGGAAGATATGTTCAAGCTGCAGGCCGATTGGGAAGCAGCCGCCGGTCAATTCGGCGGGCCGGCGTCCGGCTGGACGAAGGCAACTTCCCTGGTCGGTTTGCTGGGCTGCACGGGCACAGGTTCTTTTTCCAGCGCCAGATCCACGACCTCCCGAATTGCCTTGTCGTAGTGCAGGCTCAGGCCCTCCAGCATTTCCTTATTCAGGTCTTCGTGGACGTTCGCCTCGTTGTCGGCGGGCAGCATAATCTCGCGCACGCCGGCGCGCTTGGCGGCCAGGACTTTTTCCTTGATGCCGCCCACCGGCAGCACCTGGCCGCTGAGCGTGATCTCTCCCGTCATGGCCACGCATTCGCGCAGGCGCCGCCGCGTCAGGGCCGAAACCAAGGCCACCACCATGGTGACACCGGCCGAGGGGCCGTCCTTTGGGATGGAGCCTGCGGGTACGTGGATGTGAATGTCCTGCGCCTGGAAGAAGTCCGGATCGATGTCGTAATCGCTGGCGTGGGCGCGCACCCAGGCCAGCGCCGCCTGCATGGACTCCTGCATCACTTGGCCGACGTGGCCGGTCATGGTGAAGCCCTTGCCGCCCTTCATGACGCTGGCTTCTACGAACAGCACATCGCCCCCCGTCGGCGTCCAGGCCAGCCCCACGGCCACGCCCGGCTGGCGCGTACGCTCGACCAGTTCCGTCTCCAGGCGGAAACGGGGGATGCCCAGGTAATCCTTCAGGTTCTCCGGCGTGACCGCCAGCTTCCCGGTGGACCCTTCGGCAATCTTCCGTGCGTGCTTGCGACAGACGGTGGCCACCTCGCGTTCCACGTTGCGTACGCCCGCTTCCCGCGTGTAATGCCGGATCAGATCCTGGAGCGACTCGGGGGTGAATTCGATCTGCTCCGGGCTCTTGATGCCGTGCTCGTCGGTCTGCTTGGGAATGAGGTGGCGGAAGGCGATCTCGATCTTTTCTTCTTCGGTGTAGCCCTGCAGGTCCAGAACCTCCATGCGGTCGAGCAGGGGAGGAGGAATCGTGTCCAGCATGTTGGCGGTGGTGATGAACAGCACCTTGGAAAGGTCGAATTGCACGTCGAGGTAGTTGTCGCGGAAATGGGAGTTCTGCTCCGGGTCGAGCACTTCGAGGAGAGCGGAAGAGGGGTCGCCGCGGAAGTCGCGGCCGATCTTGTCCACCTCGTCGAGCATGAAAATCGGGTCGCGGGTCTCGGCCCGCCGAATACCCTGAATGATCTGGCCGGGCAGGGCGCCGATGTAAGTGCGCCGGTGGCCGCGGATTTCCGCTTCGTCGTGGATGCCGCCCAGCGACATGCGTACAAACTTGCGGTCCAGGGCGCGCGCGATGGACTTTCCCAGTGAAGTCTTACCCACGCCCGGCGGACCCACGAAGCAGAGGATGGGCCCCTTGAGTTGCGGCTTCAGTTGCAGGACGGCCAGATAATCGAGGATGCGTTCCTTCACTTTCTCCAAGTCGTAGTGGTCGGTGTCGAGAATCTCCTTGGCCTTGCGCAGGTCCACCTTGAACTCGCTGACTTTGCTCCAGGGCAGCACCACCAGCCAGTCGAGGTAGGTGCGCGTGACGTGGTAATCAGCCGCCGCCGGGGACATCTTGGCGAGGCGGCTTAGCTCCCGCATCGCCTCCTTCTTGGCCTCTTCGGTCATGCCGGCGGCCTCGATCTTCTTGCGCAGTTCTTCAATCTCCTGCTGCTCGTCGGCTTCCCCGAGTTCCTTCTGGATGGCCTTCATCTGCTCGCGCAGGTAATACTCGCGCT
>JALHUF010000487.1 GCA_022866195.1 Terriglobia bacterium | reverse complement strand
CCCGAGATCGATGACGTAATTCGCCCGGCGAATAGTCGCCTCGTCGTGCTCGACGACGAGCACCGTGTTTCCCATGTCCCGTAACCGCTCAAGCGTTGCCAGCAGCCGCTGGTTGTCGCGCGGATGCAGGCCGATGCTCGGCTCGTCGAGCACGTAGAGGACGCCGCGCAGCCGCGAGCCAATCTGTGTGGCCAGGCGGATGCGCTGGCTTTCGCCGCTGGAAAGCGTGGCGGCCGAGCGGTCCAGGCTGAGGTATTCCAGGCCCACGGCGCGCAGAAACTCCAGACGCTCGGAAATCTCGTTCAGGATGCGCCGCGCCAGGAGTTCTTCGCGCGGACTGAGTTCGATCTGGCCCGGAACCCCCTGCGCGCGGCTAACCGGCAGCGCGGTGAAGTCGGCGATCGAGAGCCCGGCCACGGTTACCGCCAGGCTTTCGGCCCTCAAGCGCTTGCCCTCGCACCGGGGGCAGGGGACGGCGGACATGTACTGGCTGAACCATTCGCGATAACTCTCGGAGGCTGTCTCTCCATACCAGCGCTTGAGCAGCGGAATCACGCCTACGAAACCTGATTCTGTACGCCCATTCCCCGGATGCTTGCCGTAGAGGATGAGGTTCTGGAGGCGGCGAGGAAGCTGGCGGAACGGCGTCTTCAAATCGAAGTGGAACTGCTCGGCGGCGCGCGCCAGGCTCCGTTGCAGGAACGACGAGCCGGCCCCCGGTCCCAGCCCGCCCTCGAGCAGCGGCCGCGACCAATCCACAATCACCTTGGCCGGGTCGAAAGAGAACTGGCTACCCAGTCCTCGACACGCGGCGCAGGCGCCGTAAACGCTGTTGAAGGAAAACGAGCGCGGCTCCAGGGCGGGGATGTTGATGCCGCAGTGCACGCAAGCCCATTCCTGCGAATAGAGGCGTTCCTCGCCATTCACCACGGCCACCTGCACGATGCCCTTGGCCAGCTTCATCGCCGTCTCGAGGGAGGCGCTCAAGCGGCTTTCGATGCCCGGCTTCAGCAGCAACCGGTCCACCACCACCTCGATGGTGTGGTTACGGAGGCGGTCGAGCTTGATCTACTCGTCGAGCTGGCGCAGCGCGCCATCCACGCGCGCGCGAACGAATCCTTCGTGCGCCTATTGCTCGAACTGTTTGCGGAATTCACCTTTCCGGCCACGCACGATGGGCGCCAGAATCATGATGCGTTCGGCGTGGTTGCCATCTTCCGTGCGGCCGTTTTCGACCAGCGCCATGATGGAGGCGACGATCTGCTCAGTGGTCTGGCGGGCGATGGGGCGGCCGCACTGGTAGCAATGCGGCACGCCAATCGAGGCATAAAGCAGGCGCAGATAATCGTAGATTTCCGTGATGGTGCCGACCGTGGAGCGCGGGCTGCGGCTGGTGGTCTTCTGCTCGATGGAGATCGCGGGGCTCAGGCCTTCGATCGAGTCCACGTCCGGCCGCTCCATCTGGTCCAGGAATTGCCGCGCGTAAGCGGAAAGCGTCTGGACGTAGCGCCGCTGGCCTTCGGCGTAAATGATGTCAAACGCCAGGCTGGACTTGCCCGAGCCGCTCAGCCCCGTCACCACGGTCAGGGTCTGGCGGGGAATCTCCACGTCGATGTTTTTGAGGTTGTGCTGGCGAGCACCCCGAACCGTAATCCGGTCGATCATCCGCCCTGCGCCCTACAGTGAGGAATTTCGAGACGAGGCCAACCTGCCCTGCTAACTGGCGCGCGCAGGGCCGTCAAGCGCCTTCGGGCATTTGAGATTTTCGATTGCGGATCTGCGATGCGGGGCGCAGGTTTGCCGCATGTGCGATCTGAAACCTCAGATTCAGCGTGGCGAGCGCGCCGCTCGGGGATCGCGGTTACAACTGCCGCAGTCCGCCGGCTGGCGGACCGCGCTACCTTCTGTGGATGCCGCGGGAGACGAGAAACGCGGCGAGGCCGACGAGCACCCCGGCCACGGCGTCGGCGGCGTAGTGGTAGCGGCCGTAGACGGTGGCCAGCGCGATACTCCCGGCCAAGATCAAGAACAACACGCCCACGCGCGGCAGGTAGGTGCGAATCGCCAGCGCGGCGGCGGTCACCGTCGCGACGTGGGCGCTGGGGAAGAGGCTCGCCCCAACGGCGTAGCGCCCCAGGATCCAGTGGTTCAACCCGCGCAGCAGCGAGGCCACACGGGGTCCGGGAAGGTCATGGAACAACTCGCGCGGCGGTGTGAGAGGAAAGAAAGGGAAGAGCACGAAGCAACTGAACGCCGCCAGGAGCGCGGCGGTCCAGAAATGGTTGATGGCCAGTCTGTAGCGGCGCTCTATGAGCGTCGTGTCTGGGGGATGTTCCGAGATCGCCGCGACAGCCACTGAACCATGTTGGCGATCCCCGATTACGTCGGGACGCGCGCCGGCCGCCGCGACGGCGAATTGCCGCGCTAGATACAGACTTCCCAGCGCCAACGGTACGGAGGGATAACAGAAAAGGTAGGAAAGCTCGAGGTAGCGCTGCAACCAGGGGGAACAGAACGAAAGCACGGCGAGCACCCAGGGATTCTTAAGAAGAACGTCATCCCAACGGACGAAGAAGTAATCGAGGCGATGGGCGGGATCGGGAACAAAGAAAAGCCCGGACTCGCGATAGGCCACAAGGATCAGGACGCAGGGAAGCCAGTCGCGCACGAGGGCCAGGAACGGGCGGCGTTCCTCCACGCCGTCGCGACTCAAGAGCAGAACGACCGTGCAGACGAGAAGATTCAGCCCCACCAGCGCCAGGCGCTGCCGCAGAACGAGTGGGAAAACGCACGAGGCGACCGTCGTATAGGCGAAGAAGCCGAGGAGTAGCTTCTCGGCGACGCGGAGGCCGCCGACGAATTCACCGACTCGGGATTCATCGGTCGCGCGGGTGGTGAGGGTTGACGGTTCGGTCATGTTGGTCTCCCGGCTCAATCTCCGGCGGCGGGGACGCAAACCCCTCCCCTGCCGTCGAGCCAGTGCTGAGCGTTTACAGTTCCAAACCCCGACAAAAGCATGTCTAATCTTTACAATAAGTTGCAGACTGCGGCGGGCTCGGCACTGAGTGCTCCTGGCGCCTGCCGGTGACTTCTGTCCGCAAATGCCGACGGCCCCGCCAACTGGGGTGGAAGCGCAGCCCAGGAGGGCTGCCCCACCACCTCTCAAACAAGTACCACAATTTAAGGCGTCTGATTTATCCTGACGCGACGGGCTAGGGCAAACGTAGACTACTTTCGCAAGGCATACCGGCACGAGCTGAGGGGACATCGCGGGCTGCGGGCTGCCCCCTCGAACAACCTGAAGGAGCAAAGAATGGAGAAGCGAAGAATCACGACCTGCTCAGTGGTTAGCGCGATCTTTCTCGCGGCGTACTTGCCGGGAGGTTTTTCGGCGCGCGCCGCGGAGACGCACGAAGCGTCCAGCAAATCTGGCCGGCTCGCCGGAAGAACCGCCGTGCCTCGGCCTCAGCGGGAATTGGAGCGACGGCTGGCGGCTTCCGCGCGCCTCGAGCGGCAACACGTTCAGATGGGCGCGGGAAGCGGAGTAGCCGACGAGGTCGCGCTCCTCAAAGAGCAGATGGCCTTCCAGCAAAAGCAGATCGAGCAACTGCGGCTGGCGCTGGAGGAGCAGAGGCGGAGGCTCGAACAGGCGCTACAGACGTTGCAGGCTGCATCCGTTCAGGCTCCTGATGCTGGTCAGGTGGCAAGCCTCAGGCCAGCACTTCCTGCGGGAACAAGGGCTGAAGTTGTGCCGCTTCCTCCCACCCGAACCGCGGCGGCAACCTTGCCAGCTCCCTCCAGCCACGCCGAGATCCAGCAGTACACCCACAAGGTTGACGAGCTCGCGGCGCGAGTGGACAGCGCCTTGAAGAATCTCGGTGGCTTCAAGCTCAGCGGAGACTTCCGCTTTCGGGCTGATGTTCAGGCCCGCTCCGGGAACGACATTGCCGGCCCGTTGCAGAACATTCGCAGCCGTTACCGGTTGCGGCTGAATCTGGACAAGGAGTTGGACCCGCGCTTCCGGTTTCATCTGCAGCTTTCCACCGGCCCGCTGAACAATGGGATTACCAACGACCAGGACTTTGCCTCCACGGTTGCCAAGCATCCGTTCTCGATTGCAGAGGCCTACGTGGAATTTCATCCCGGCGCGAACTTTGCGCTGCGCGGGGGCCGGATGGAGGAGGTCTTTGCAGATAACATGCGGTTCCTCTGGGACGACGACGTCAGGTTCAATGGCTTTCAGCAGATCGTGCGTGTCCCGCTAAGCTCGAATCCTCTGGGTCTCAAAAGCCTTCAGTTTCGCGCGGGTGAGTATTTCTTGAGCAACCCGAACGTGGTGATTCTTTCTTCCACCTCGCCCTTTACCGTCGCCGGCTATCAGGTCGGCCAGAAAGTGCGGGACGCGAACCTCTTTCACCCGGGAGTGGTTCTCGAGGGAGGCCTGGGCGCGAACTGGAGCCATCAGTTTGCCAGTGACATTCAATTCTACCGAAACCCGAACCAGATTCAGCTCGCCAGCTTGGCCAGTGGATACCCGGTGGTGGTGAGCAACGGCTTGGGGATTGCCTTGGCCGGCCCGATGACCGGCGCTGGAAACGCTACGACGGCGCCGGGCGGAGCCATCTACAGTGCGCGTGGCTTCCAGATCGTGCGCGTGGCGTATCGCCTGGAGCGCCCGGGCTGGACGCTGCGCGGGCGGACCATGCCCCTGTGGTTAGACTTCCAGGCCTCGCGCAACACCGGCACCAGCAAGTTGCGCGATGCTTTCATGGCCTCGGCCAATGTGGGCGCCGTGAAGGGCCTCGGGGACGTGCGCTTCCTCTACCAGTTTGCCATCAAGGACGCGAATTCCCTGATATCCCAGTTCACTGACGACGACCTCGGCACCGGCACGGGTGTCAACATCAGCGTCCACGCGCTGCGCTTTGACCTGGGACTGGCACGCTTTCTCCAATGGCAGAACTTGCTGTTCATCCAGGATGAGCGACGGCCCTCGAATCCTGCCGAACAATTCTTTGTTCCTCTGCAACGCGGGGCCAAGACAACGTTCCGTTACCTCGGCCAACTCGCCTTCACGTTCTAGACCTCTGGGAGCTGGCGGTGCCTTTCAGTCTCTGGCGAATTAGGGGGCGGGGAAATCGCGGTATACTACGGGCCTCAGCGAGATTGCTACCTGGGCAAGTTGCCCGACCTGATTCAATCTGGGTGGGTGAGCATCGCGAAGTCGGGCGCGGCGAAGAATCCTTAAGGCGACAGGCAGCAAATGCCGACCAATCGCAAAGGAGGCAACATGCGACGCCTTTCATTAACCCTGGCGGCAGCGTTGGTAGTGTTCTTTCTGGCAAGCGCTGCGGCCGCGGCGGGAGGCCAGAAGCGACAGAGTGTGACAATTCCCTCTGGCACCCAGATTCAGGTGCGATTAAGTAACCAGCTTCATACTGGTGAGACACAGTCCGGACAGAGCTTCTCTGGGACCGTCGTGCAGCCTGTGGTGGTGGGCGGCAGGACGCTGCTGGCCCGGGGCGCCACGGTACACGGCCGGGTGACGGAAGTGGTTAGTTCCGGGCGGCTGAAGCGTCCAGCCTCGATTGCCCTCGAGCTGATGTCCGTACGCACCGATGCGCTGCGGATTGACGGCAAGTCCCATTTGCTGCGCAATGTGGCGCTGATTGGCGGTGGGGCGGCAGCGGGAGCCTTGGTCGGTGGCGCGGTGGGTGGAAAGAAGGGGGCGGCAGTAGGCGCTGTGGTGGGCGCCGGAGCCGGCACGACTACTGCCTACATGACGGGGAAGAAGGAAATCGTGCTGCCCGCGGAGACTGTGCTCACCTTTGTTGTAGGTGGTGGTACAGGGGGGACCGCTCCCGCTGCGGCGGCCTCGCGCGTCGAGCCGAAAAGCGGAGAAGCGTCTGAGGCTGCGGAGGCTTATGGCGGTGAGCAGCGTGGGGGCGCGAGGGAGCGCGTCCGCGAAACAGCGCAGGCCCTCCTGTTCACAGAACGTGACCAGCACGTGATTCGCAGCTACTATGGCGGCGGGCGCGGCCTGCCCCCGGGCTTGGCCAAGCGAGGAGGCCACCTTCCTCCCGGGCTGGAGAGGCAACTGCAGCGTAACGGGACCTTGCCGCCGGGTTTGCAGAAGAGGGTCGAGCCCTTTCCGGTGGAGCTGGAGCAGCAATTGCCGCGGCTGCCCTCGGGCTATTCGCGCGTGATTGTGGCCGGGCGCGCTCTGATTCTTGATCGCAACAATAAGATCCTCGATCTGCTCACCTTGGTTCGCTAGGGAGGCGTCGAGGTCTGGCTCGGCAGCGGCTTGTGGCGCGGCGACTTGCCACCGACCGGCAATCGCGTGGGTAGGGCGGCGCCAGAGGGCCAACCTTGCGGGTGGGACTGCATCCAACCTGAAGAGTTGCGGTCTGGGGGCACGGCGCAATTTTCTTTTTGACGAGTTCGGACAATTGATGGTCAAATGGAGGCTTGGCCGCGGCGAGCGAGCCCGTCATTATGCTGAGTGCTGGAGCGGGAGGACTGGAGATGAAGGGACGGTTTGTTGCCGTGCTGTTGCCATGCCTGTTGGTGGCGGGGATGGCCCGCCTGGTCGCGCAGCAGCCGGCTGCCAGTGAAACCGAAGAGTGGACCATCCCGGAAGGCACGGAATTCAAGCTCCAACTGCACACTACGATTAACTCCAAAACCTCTAAAGCCGGCGACCGTGTTCTCACCACGTTGCTCGATCCAGTCTCGGTTGAGGACCGCGACGTCCTGCCCAAGGGCGTACGTATCGATGGGCACCTCGGCGAAGTAAAGGGCGCGAGGCGAAAAGGCAAGGGTGGTTATCTGTACATCGTCTTTGACACCGTGGAGCTGCCCAGCGGCGAGAAGGTGGCCATTGTCGGTTCGTTGACGGAGATTTTCTCCAGCGAGGACGACTCGAATTCCTACGTGGGGGTAGAGGGTGAGCTCAAGGGCCGGGGAGCCTCGCGCAAGAAGCAAATGATGATTGTCGCGAGCAGCGCAGCGGCCGGAGCAGCAGCCGGGATTGGAGGCGGCGCCGCGGCTGGGGTCGGGGGCCTGGTGGCCGCTCTAGTGCTTCCGCGTGGCAAGCAGGCGTCCCTGGTGGCCGGTTCTCTGATCGGCATGCGCCTCGACCGGGACGTTACTGTCAACATTCCTGCCGGAAGCCAATAATCACAAGCCTTTCTGAGGGCGGGATTCCTGTACCTCATCCTGCTGCCGCCGTGTCCCTTGGCTCATCCGTCCGGCGGACAGATGGCCGCCTGAGATCCATCTATAGAGTGGGCAAATTCTTGAAGAGGTGCGGCAGGCTTACCTTAGGGAGTGGTGGGGCCGGGCGGCGTGAGGTGCGCGACCTCGGGTAGATGGAGAAGCTGGGAAGCCGGGACCAACTGGATGTTGTCCCGCGCGAGTTCGGGCAAGAACTTTGCCAGGGCGGCGAGGGTGGAGGGATAGGGGTGGCCAATGGCTAGAGCTACACCTTGCTCGTCGATGATGCGGTGAAACTCGCGGAGTTGTCCCAGCGTATAGGGGGCCGTTTCTGTATCGTCCAGAAAGACTGAACGGTAGAACGTGGGCAACCCCTGGCGCCGGGCCACGGCGAGGGCCACACTGGCCGGCGTGGTTCGGCTATCCACAAAATAGAGGTGGCGGTCGGCTAGGACCTTCATCACCACGGCCATAATTGCGCGATGCGTGGTAGCGCGTGAGCCCATGTGATTGTTCACACCCGCCGCGTAGGGCACCGAGGCCAAGTCCCCGTCAATGATGCGCCTTACTTCGCTGGCGCCCATTTGAACTCTGATCTCGCCCTGTCCCGCCCGGGCGGAAGAATCTGGCTCCATGGGCAGGTGGAGTATTACCTCGCATCCCCGGTGATGAGCCTCCTCGGCCGTGGCCACGGAGTGACGCAGACGGGGCAGGACCGAATACGTCAGGGGATAGGGGAGAGCGAGCAGCTTGCTCGCGGCGTCTAGGTCCTGTCCCAGATCATCGATGATGATTGCCGCGCGGCGTAGCCGGGCGACCTCGCGCAGCCGCCAGCGGCCCGCCAGTTCGCGGCCGCGCGTCAGGCGGATATCGATCAGGCGCCCGCGCTGCCCGCGCGAGATCTTGGCTTGGAGTTGCAGGCCTTCCCCTTTGGCTTCCTCCTGCATCGCCGCGAGCACAGTATCGAAACCTGCCGAGACCACCAGAACTTCAGGGGCGGCATCGGCGCGTGGCGGCGGGAAGGAAGCATAAGGTGCTTCCTTCACCCAAACCTGACTGCCGCCGGTGCGTTCAATCACGTCCCGAAAGTGGCCCGCGATCTGCCGACGTTCGTCCGGGCTGAGGTGTTGGGCGCGGGACCTCATGTAGAACGTCAGAAGAATTGCGCCCAGAAGGAGGGGAAGGAAAAGGCCCAGGGCGAGAAGAACCCGTTTCTTGCGTCTTTGGAGATGACGGCTGGGCACCGGTCAGGCGGCCTTCGCCGGCGTGTATTGCTGTTTCAGGATTTCGATGGCCTTGCGCAGTTGCAGGTCGTCTTTGCCGCCGAAGTGTTCGGGCTCAGTGGGCTCGCCCTCATCGTCCAGGATGGCGGTCTCGCCCGTGCCTGACTCGACCACGCTGGGCGCCACCCCGTTGTCCTGAATGGCCTTGCCATCCGGTCCATAGTATTTGGCCACCGAAAGCAGCAGCGCGGACCCATCGTCCAAGGGAATCAGTTTCTGGAAGACGCCGACCCCGAAGCTGCGCACTCCCACGAGCGCGCCGCGTTTGTTTCCCAGGATGGCTGAGGCCACCAGCTCCGCCGGTCCCGCCGTTGACTGATTGATTAAAACTGCCAGGGGCAGTTTGCACACGTCGGCGGGCGGCTTGGCGGGCAAATCCTGTCGCGGGTAGCGCTGGCCCTGGAGGTAAGCTACCAGACCCTTCTCCAGGAACAGGCTGGCGGTGTCCACCGCCTCTTGCGTCTCGCCTCCGGCGCAGTTCCGTAAGTCGAGGATGATCTTATCGGCGCCGTTCGCGGTGAGTTCTTTGAGCTTGGCGGCAATCTCTGCTGCCTTGCCCTTGCTGAAGCTGGCGATGCGGATATAGCCCGCCCCCTCCTCCACCATCTTCGCCACCACGGGAGGATAGCTCAGCACGGCGCGCGCGATAGGCACCTTCTGAGGCTCGGCCCGAGCTTCCCGCACCAGCGTGAGCGTCACAGTGCTCCCCGCAGGGCCTGCCAGTAGCCGCTGGATCTGCACCACGGAGAGTTCCCGCGCCGCGGTATTCTCCACCCGATCAATCAGGTCGCCCACCTTGACTCCCGCCTTCTCCGCCGGGCTTCCCGGAAGGACGGAGACTACGGTGGCGAATCCCATGCGCTTGGCAAGGAAGATGCCGACACTGGCCGGGCCGGCCTCCGGTTGGCGGAGGTAGTCCTGGTATTCCTGCGGCGAGAAGTAGGTGCTGTAAGGGTCGAGCGCTTCGAGCAAACCGCGAATGGCTCCGCCAGTTACCTTCTTCAGGTCCGGCTCGGTAACGTAATCGCTCTTGATGCGGGAAAGGACCTCGCTGTACACGCCGAGATTGCGGTAAGTCTTATCGCTGGTGGAGTCGTTCGTGCCAAGCAGACCGCCCAGGACAATGTACAAAACCAGGAAGCAAGAGACGGTGATCAACAAGAGACGAATGCGTTTGCTCATCCGAACTGAAGCTCCTTCAGCGGCGGGCACGCGACGCCCCGCACGTAGTCAGTATAACACGCGGGCGGGTAACCTCCAACCCGCTGCCGGAGCGGTAGTGGGGCAGTTTGGTTCAAATCGAGGCGCAGGCTGGCGCAGAGCTGCGCTCTGCGCCAGCCTGCCAGAACCCGCGCGGGGCGCTG
>JALHUF010000486.1 GCA_022866195.1 Terriglobia bacterium | reverse complement strand
GCCTTTCAGCGCCGAAGCAAGCTTCGGCGACAACAAAGCGGAAGCAGAGCTTCCGCACTCCAAAAGCAGCGCCGGCATCTCGCCTTCGTCCTGCCGCCGAGACGGCGGCGCCACTGTAGCGGCGGCGTCCCCGCCGCCGTCCAAAGCGGAAGCAGAGCTTCCGCACTCCAAGAGGGGCGGGTCATAAGACCCGCCCCTACGGCGCGAACTCAGCCAAGCTTTCCGGGGCGGCGGTGAATGAAGTCGAGCGAAGTACAACGCGCTTGAAGTGGCCCTTTGTGGCTGTCGGCTGGTAAAAGAGAACCGTAAGATCCGGATGGGTGGCGAGGTACTTGCGGCTGCCCGCGACGCCCAAGACGAAGAAGGCGGTGGAGAGGGCGTCACTCTGGGTGGCGCGCGGCGCGAGCACCACCGTGGAGAGCATGTTCTCCACCGGCCGGCCCGTCCGCGGGTCCATGATGTGGCAATAGGTCTTGCCTGCCAGCTTGAAGAACTTCTCGTAATTCCCGGAGGCCGAGAGGGAATAGTCCTTGAGGTAAGCGATATCGCCCACCTTCTCGGCCTCGTAAGGGTCGCGGACCGTCACCTTCCAGCCGCGCTCTCCCGGGGGTGCCCCCAGGGCATAGAAGCTGCTCGTGCCGCTGGAAACCAGGGCGCTCGAGACGCCGTTGGCGCGGAGGATTTCGACGGCTTGGTCCAACGCGTACCCCTTGGCAATGCCGCCGAGGTCGAGGCCGATGCCTTCGGCGTCGAATTGAATCTGGTGTTGCGCCTGGTCGAGCTTGAGGTGACGGTAACCCACCCGCTTCAGGACCTCTGCAAGCTCGGCGCGGCTCGGCACGCGACCTTGCCCGCGAAAGAACCCCCAGGCCGACATCAGTGGCCCTACTGTGACGTCAAACGCCCCGCCCGTCTCTTCGCTATAGCGAACCGAGTCCCGGAGGAGCTGAAAGAGCCGTGGCTCAACCAGCACCGGGTGGCGAGCAGCGTTCCGATTGATTCCCGAGACCTCGCTCTCCGGCTGGTAGTTGCTCATTTGCGCGTCGAGGCGGTCGATTTCGTCGAAGACTTCGTTGACTACCTGGGCAAGGTACTTGGGGTTGCGACCGTAGGCCGCCACGGTGAACACCGTGCCCATGGCTTGGTGCGAGGCTTCGTAGCGGACTGACAGCTCCTCCGCCCGTAGAGGGGCCGCCGCGAAAGTAGAGATCAACAGCGGGAGCCAGAGCTTAACCCATTTGACTAATTTCAGGGGTCTTGGACGGATAGGACAAAATGTCATCTTGGCTGCCGGAGTGCTGCCCGCTGCTCGGATGGCTTTTCAGTGAAAACGAGCTATCACGGAATTCCTGCGGCTCTCGCCTGCGCTAAGCCTGCTTCTTCGGCCAGAACACTTTCTGCCCCGTGTCCACGGCACGGTTGCCGTAGATGACGGCCAAGGCATCAGCCTCACCCAACTCCAAAGGCGCCACCACAGGTTTGCTTTCGCGGATGCTGGCCAGGAAGTCCACCATCTCACTCCACCAGGGATCGTGGGATTCCTCATACTCGTAGATGCCCATGGAGGCCAACCAGCGCCTGGCGTAACGCCACTCGCGGTCCAGGAATCCCCCTTGGCCGTTAGGCTTCTCGGGAAAGATGGGAATACCCTTTTGCGCGGCCTGTTCGCTGACGGTGGCCCCGGCCCACCATTCTTCTTTAGCCGTCCCCGTCGACGCTTTGGAGACATTCTCGCGGTAGTACATGCCCTTGCCGAGGGTGATCTCCAGCGTGCCCTGGTCGCCCATAATCTGTTCTTGGAACCCGTAATGGCCGTTGGAAAGGATGGAGGTGAAGACCAGTTTCTGTCCGCCGGGATATTCAAAGATCACCTGCACG
>JALHUF010000485.1 GCA_022866195.1 Terriglobia bacterium | reverse complement strand
CTCCGCCCTGGCTTTGCTTTCCCAAGCGCCGCTGGCCCGCAACCAGCCCGTCAACTGACGGACCAGTCCGTCAACTGACGGACCAGTTGCCCTGGGAGTTCGCCTGAAAACGTCAGGGCACGTCTTTCAGGTGTCTGTGAAGTTCCGGGCCGAGGTCCTCCTGCCGCCGGTATTGACGGGCACTGCTTTGCCCTCCCGCGGCAGCCCGGAGGGCACCTCCATGCTCACGGCCAGATACGAATCGTGCCCCCGCGCCACGTTCTCGGGCAGGCCAGGAAGGCAACCTTGGTCACGAGTGACAAGGACTTCGAGTGTGTCGGCCCTGCCCTCAAAATCCTTTGGGCCTGACGGTAGAGACTGTAGCGCAGACCCGAAGGGTCTGACCATGGAACAATTCGGTGACTAGTATTCTCTGGTAAACACGATCCGACAATTGATAGGATTACGGACAGCGATACTGTAAAATGGTGATGAGGTTCGCGGCAAAGCAATGATCATAACTCATGTTGGCCTTAAGAACTGGCGCAACTTCCGATCGGTAGACGTTGCACTGAGCGAGCGTGTTTTTCTCGCTGGACCGAACGCGTCAGGCAAGTCGAACTTCCTCGACGCATTTCGTTTCTTACGTGACATTGCCAAGCCGGGTGGAGGGTTGCAGAAGGCCGTCAGCGATCGCGGGGGGCTATCAAAAATACGGTGCCTCGCAGCGCGTGAGTATCCAGATGTCGAAATGGAGGTTCACCTCTCTGAAGCTTCGAACCAGGTACCTACATGGAAGTACGCCATCGGGATTAAGCAAGATCCGCGGGGTTACCGCCAGCCCTATTTGGCGCATGAGCGGGTTTGGCAGCGCAACGAGCAACTATTGGATCGCCCGGATAGTTTCGACAAAGAAGACAAGCCCCGTCGGACGCAGACGCATCTTGAGCAAATCGGCGCCAATCGCCAGTTTAGAGAAATTGCTAAATTTTTTGAATCGGTTCTGTATTTGCATCTTGTGCCACAACTGGTTCGCCATCCAGAGATATACTCGGGACCTGGCAACTCAGAAGACCCCTTCGGCCGAAGTTTTCTTGACCGAGTAGTAAGAACTCCTCAAAAAGTTCGACGTTCACGGCTGAAAAAGATCGAAGGTGCTTTGATCTTGGCTGTCCCACAGATTAAGGGGCTAATTGACGTAAAGGACGACGAAAGCGGAATTCCCCATCTTGAGGCGGTCTACGAACATTGGCGTCCTAAAGGCGCCAAGCAGCGCGAGGACCAATTCTCGGATGGTACGCTACGACTCATTGGCTTGCTGTGGTCGATGCTTGACGGTGAATCTCCTTTGTTGTTAGAAGAACCCGAATTGTCGCTAAACTCCGGGATTGTGCGCAGACTGCCTTCACTGATGTATCGAGTGCAGCGGCAGAGAAAAAGGCAGATTATCTTGAGCACGCACAGCGCGGATTTGCTTTCCGACAAGGGAATTGGGGGGGAGGAAGTGCTTCTGTTGACTCCCAGTGTCGAGGGGACGCGAGTAGAGCCTGCCAATTCAATTAAGGAAGTAAGACACCTCCTTGAAGGAGGGCTCAGCATTGCAGAAGCAGCACTGCCCCGCACCGTGCCACACGATGTCCAACAACTGGACCTCTTTGAATGACACTCCCCATTCCGATTGAACTTGCTGTGGAGGATGACCTCAGCGCGGCAGTCCTGCAGGAGATCTTGGTTAAATCGGGGCGGCCTTACGCGGTAGGGACATCTTACAT
>JALHUF010000484.1 GCA_022866195.1 Terriglobia bacterium | reverse complement strand
CGGCAGCGCCCCCTCGCGCTTGATCAGTTTCTTCAGGCTCTCGCCCTCGATGTACTCCATGACGATGAACGGACGGCCATCCTCCGTCTCGTCGATGTCGTCCACCCGCACCGCATTGGGGTGCTGGAGTCTCCGCGTGATGACCGCTTCGTGTTTGAAACGCCTGACAAAGAGCTCGTCGCGCAACAGCTCCGGACTCATCACCTTCAGCGCCCGCAGCTCGTCGAAGCTCACGTGCAGCGCCTTGTACACCGAGCCCATACCGCCTTGCCCGATCTTGCTCAGGATGCGGTATTTGCCGCGGACCAAGGTCCCTTCCGGCCACAAGCCTGCTCCCACAAGCGCAGAGCCATCCTGCGGACAAACCACGAAGGTGTCTGGATAAGCTGTTTCACAGATGGGGCAACTCTTCATCTGAGTGCGCGCCCGAAACGTTATACCTGCAGTATATCACAGCCCATGCTCAACAAAATGGCACACCCCTGACGTCCGGGTCGCAGCCTCTGGGGCACCGAGTTGCCCCCTAGCACCTAGGCGGCGCGGCAGCTCATTCTCAATCGACGCCGTGAATCTTGTTCCCTCGAATCTCGAAGGTGTGCCATTGCCCGTCAACCTGGACCCGAAACAGGGGCGGGGAGACCGCGAACTTTGCGGCTTCCAGCAGCTCATAGACCCGCTTCGGGTCTGCCTGCGCCTGTCCGGCACGCTGGGACCCGAGCAGCAGATCGACAGCGAGCGCCAAGTAGCAAGAGGCAGTGATGAGATCCCGCTGATAGTAGGAGTAGAGGGCCTTGGACATGAGTAAGGGCGGGTCTACTCTTACGCCATCGTAATACAGGCCATCAAGCTCAAAGACGACGCTGACAACCAATTCCGTCCGCGACATCTGGTCGGGCGGCAGGTAACGCCGCCGCGGATATTTCCAGAATACTGGGGTTCCCCACTTTTTCTGGCTGCTCTTTGTAGGAGCCACAGACTGCCCGCTGACGTACCCGACTGCGCTGTCTTTGGCGCGGACCCTCAACCAGGAACCAACGGCGTCGAGGAATTCCAGCTTCTCTCCTCGGCGCAGTGGCCGCACCGATTGGACGGCCTCCGGCGTCGCCCAAAGCTGGGCGTCGGGTACCGCCACAAAGAATTCCAGCGGGACGGCTACCTCCGGGGTCAGGGCCTCGGCCACCTGCGCGTCGCTCTGGCGAGACGTGGCTGGAGTTTGCGGATTGCGGCCACGCAGCGCCGACCCTGCCAGGATCAGCACGGCCGCGCACGCCGCTTGGAGCCAGATATTCACAATCGGAGCCCCGCTGTTTCGGCAGGCCCTCCAGCGATTGCATAAGTCCACGGACATGCCGGTTCATCTTCCTCGGCCGTACCGCTATCTCTCCTTCCGCATCGCCGCCCCGCTTCCCCTGGACCTCGAATTCAAGCAGCAGATCCTGCCTATTCGCAATGAGACGGAGAGGCTGCGCCGGGTGACGCGAGTGATCGCACAGCTAATCACGCAGCTCGATTTCGTTCAAAAGGCGAGAAGCAAGGCGGGCGGTAACGGGAACCTCCATCCTCAAGGCTGAGCGCGTATGCACGCCGCGCCCTTCGGGAAAGGGTATCCCGACTTGTCGGGACGGGTGAGAGGCGTTGGCGCCAGGGAAAAGTAGCGCAGGGTCCGTTTGCTGGTTCTGTCGCTCGTCCTTTTAAGAAAGGAGCTCCGCGCGCCTAATCAGTGTGATAGCTATGGGGAGATTGGCGAAGGTGCCTTCTATTTTCTTGATTGTCTCTGCTGACCAACAACCGCGACAACACTCGGACTCAGACGTTCACCTACGACAGCCTCAACCGAGTAATCACGGGCCAGACTACGGCCACCTCCGGCGACAACTGCTGGGGTCAGAGCATTCCCACCGACGGTACGGGTTACGACCGCTGGGGGAATCTGCTGAAGGTGAATTCCACGAAATGCTCGACGCCTGGCCTGAATGTGGCAACCGATGGTTCGAATCACCTTTCGGGCTTTGGCTACGATGCGGCGGGAAACATGACCAACGACGGGCTGTACACCTACACCTACAATGCCGAGGGCCAGCAGGCATCGACTTCCGCCGCCAGTCAGACGTACACTTATGATGGCGATGGCCGGCGGGTGAAGAAATCGAACGGCAGGAATTACTGGTTTAGTAGCGTTACGG
>JALHUF010000483.1 GCA_022866195.1 Terriglobia bacterium | reverse complement strand
CCCTCGGCGGCGAGGACAGCCTGCCCCGACGCGGCGGGGCCGCCGCTACAGCATCGGTCGTGAGATAGCCTCCGAGGGGACATTGTGTCCGGCAGGTGGATCTGCCAAAAGGGCGGCTGGAGACTTTGTCGGCGGCTTAGTTGTGGGGGTGGCCCGAGACAAGGGCGGGGGGGGCGGGCGGTCGGAGCAGGCTAGCCGACCTGGGGAGGCTTACGACTTCTACCTGAACGGGCACCACACCCGCTCGGAGGAAGCCCAGGGACTTGGCGGCGGCCATCGCGACGTCGATGATGCGGCTCTTGATGCCAGGACCACGGTCGTTGACCCTGAGGGTAACTGACCGCTTGTTCACAAGGTTCGTTACCTTGACCCTCGCCCCCATCGGCAGGTCCCGGTGGGCGGCTGTAAGTCCATTCATATCAAATAGTTCGCCGTTGGCGGTGGGGCGGCCTTGATGATGCTCGCCGTACCAGCTCGCTAGCCCAACCTGGGTAGTCGGCTGCGGGGAAGCCGCGCCGGGCGCCGCCACGCTGGCCGGGGAAAGAGCCATTGATGAAGCCGACAGGGCTATAAGTGCCCCCGCGGCACATCCAATTACCAATTTCCTCATTCAACCTCCATAAAATGTTGCCCCTTCCTCGTGCTAAACGTCAGCCAAACTGCATTCCGCACTCAGAAGGGGGGGATATCTTCTTAAGTCTACAGAATTTTGTATTTCCTGTCAAGGTAAGATTCTGCATGGCCGTACCGTCCGGACGGTAGCTAAATACCCTCAGTTGTTATCGGCGGGAAGGGCGAAAACAATGAGACCAGTTAGAACCGTGAGAATGGCTGGATTTTGCCCTACTGCTCTTTGAGTGCCGAGGCTAGCGGTTGGCCTTGCGCCCCGGAAGGCTGGTTTAGCCCCAGGGCTACCGCCAGGGTGGCGACCAAGTCGATGGCTTGGCAGGGTACGGCGTACACCCCAGGCTTGAAGGCACTCCCCCAGAGGAGCATGGGGACCTGCGCATCGTAGTTCCAGGGAGAGCCGTGGGTGGTCTCCGTCTCGCTGCCCACCGGGACGGCATAGGGGTCAAGGATGAGGAAGACATCGCCACTCCGCTGGCGGTGGAAGCTGTTGGCCGCCTTTCGGGCCAGAGGAGATTCGCCCGTGCTGCCGGTCAGGAGTTGGGTTCGCGTGAACGCGGCGCCGACCCCGGGGACGGCAGCGGCTGCGCTGGCGGCCTCGGCCTCAGCTTTCTCAGCAGGCACTTGGCGCTTTTGGAGGGCGGCTTGGTTCAGGTAAATGTAAGGGAGGCTGACGCTCCGAAGCCATTGCTCCTCGCCGAACGCTTGGGAGAGAGCCTGCTGCACGGCGGTGGCGATTGATCCCGCCTGGAAGCTACCCAGGCCCAACTGGTGCTCCTTGACGAACTGCGGGGTGGGGGCCACTCCGTGGTCGGCAGAGAGGGTGATCCAGACATTGTCCAAGCCAACCATGCGGTCGAGGTCGCTGAAAAAGTCGGCGAGATAGCGGTCCGTGCGTATTGTGAGGTCGGCCAGTTCCGGGCTATAAGGGCCAGACTCATGCCCGATGTAGTCGTTCACGCTCAGGGAGATGGTCAGGAGGTCGGTTGCCGGTCCTTGTCCCAAGCGTTCGTTGCGGATAGCCTCACGGGCGAACTTCAGCTCGATGTCTGTCATATAGGGCGTGCCGTTAAGCCATCCTAGGAAATTCGCGTCGGGGCAGGTCTCGGATGGCCCCGGACGGAAGCGTGTGAAGACCTTGCCCGCCGCCCCGGGGGTTTCGGCAAGCGCCTCCCAGGCCTTCCCACAGTAGTCCTTGGCGGGCGACTGTTGGTTGAACTTGGCCACCCAGTCGGGGAGCGCCGCCACGTAATACGTGCTGGTGACGAACCGCCCCGTGCCTGATTGGTACCAGTAGGCGGCATTGGCCGTGTGGCCTCCGGGCAGGATCGCCGCCTGATCTTTCAGGCCAATGGAGATCACCTTCGACTGAAAATCGGAGGCGAACCGGAGTTCATCGCCCAGGGTACTTCCCAGTAAGTTTCGGGGGGAAGGGCCTCGTTGCTGAGCCGGCCCTTCGGCAGTATCGACCAACTTGGCGGCGGGATCCTCCACGCAATGCACGGCTCGGCCCAGCGAACGGTCGTACCACCCGTTCTCAACGATACCGTGGACGTTCGGGTAAGCTCCGGTGAAAAGCGTGGCGTGGCCCGGGCCTGTGACGGTGATTGCACAGTCGTACCGGCAGTTGACGAAGTTGGCCCCGCTCAGCAGGAGGTTGAAGCCTCGCGCCACGAAATAGGGCCGAAAGCGCTCCAGGTAGTCGGGCCGAAACTGGTCAATAACGATCATGACGACTAGCTTGGGGCGGGAAGGGGCTCCGGAGGCATCGCGTTTCCCCGTTGCTCCCTGCAGAGAAAAAAGGAGCAAGCATGAGACGACGGAGAAGCGTAGAAGCACCAGGAGCCGCTTGCGCAAGTCACCCTCCCCTGTCAGAGTATGGCAGGTTGCCGCCTTCGGCTTGCCACTCAGCTGGACAGGGTGCCAGAATCCTCTCCCGCCCGCTGACGGCAAGGCGCGCAGTCTATCAAAACTCTGGCGCCTGAGCTTGGCAAATCGCGCGGGGCCACGTGCGATCAGGCGAGCGTACGGGCCGCTCCGCAAGCGGCGAACGAGGGCCGCTCGGGCCACCCGAGGAGTCTCGGGAAGACTGCCTCAATTGGGAGGCCTCAACCGCCGCCGCGAAATCATTTCTTTAAGGAGCATGTATGAAACGGATTGCTGTGTTAACGAGTGGAGGTGACGCTCCCGGGATGAACGCCGCTGTTCGGGCTGTGGTGCGGACCGGACTCGCCAAAGGCTGGGAGGTTCTCGGTGTGAAGCACGGGTTCACTGGACTTCTGGCTGACAGTTTTGTGTCTCTGGGCGCGCGCGACGTGGGTGGCATCATGCAACGAGGCGGGACGGTGCTCGGCAGCGCCCGCTGTCCAGAGTTCAAGACCCCGGAAGGGCGCGCTGAGGCCATTCGTCACCTGCACCAGCAAGACATTGAGGCTGTGGTCGTCGTGGGCGGGGATGGCTCCCAGGCCGGAGCGCATGCGCTTTCTCAGATGGGTTTTCCGGTCGTCGGTGTGGCCTCGACGATTGACAACGATGTGCACGGTTCCGACGTCACCATTGGTTTTGACACGGCATTGAACATCGCCCTGGAGGCCATCGACAGGTTGAAGGTGACCGCCTCCTCGCATCACCGGGCCTTCCTGGTCGAGGTGATGGGTCGAAAATGCGGCTACCTGGCGCTGATGGCTGCGATTGCCGGCGGAGCTGAGGCGGTCATCATTCCTGAGCGAGAGACGGACCCGGACGTCGTGGCCGCTGAGCTGCGTGAAGCCTATCGCCGCGGAAAGCCGCATGCGTTGGTTGTGGTTGCCGAGGGGGCGCGGTACAACGCGGAAGGGCTGGCGCGCCACTTCCGGGAGAACCGCGAGCGGTTGGGTTTTGACCTGCGGGTGACCACGCTGGGCCACGTGCAGCGTGGCGGCACTCCGACCGCTTTTGACCGCCTGCTGGGCACGCGACTGGGCGTGGCGGCGACGGACTGCTTGGCTCGTGGTGAGTCCGGCGTGCTCGTGGGTGTGCTTAAGGATAAAACCTCGGCCACGCCGCTGGCAGAGGTCGTCACCAACAAGAAACCGCTCGATCCGCGTCTTTTGGAGTTGGAACGTGTTCTGGCCATGTAGACCCCCAGCGCCGGCACCTTAGCGCAAGGTCCTCAGGGTGACTTACTGCCAGAACAAATCAGTACTCGCCTTGACGCTCTCCTGCTTTTCCCATAGATTTAGGTCTCAACTTCACCGTCCGCAGTTCAGTGTTTATTGTCGGTTGCTGAGGCCAAGCGAGGAAGCGTGTTGCGCACCTGCACAAGATGGTTCTCCGTCATCCTTCTCCTCCTGGGTTTTGGCCTGCCCGTTTTGGGGTTCACCCCTGTTGCCGCCCGGCACGGGATGGTGGTGGCGAGCGAGCCCTTGGCAGCCGAGGCGGGGCTGGAGATTCTCCGGGCGGGCGGCAACGCCGTGGATGCCGCTGTTGCTGTGGGGTTCGCGTTGGCGGTCACCTACCCGCAGGCGGGGAACATTGGTGGCGGGGGGTTCCTTCTGATCCGGCTGGTGGACGGGGAAGCCGTCGTTGTGGACTACCGCGAGGAGGCGCCCGCCGCGGCTAGCCGCGACATGTTCCTCGACGCGCGAGGCGAACTGATTCCCGAGGCGACCACCATAGGCGCTCGGGCCGCCGGCGTACCGGGCACGATTGCCGGTTTGGCGCTGGCCCACCGGAAGTACGGGAAGCTGCCTTGGGCGCGTGTGCTTCGGCCCGCCATTCGCTTGGCGGAGCAAGGATTCCCGGTATCCTACGGGCTCGGCGAGTCGTTGCGCGAGCACCGCGACCTGCTTTCGGTGTATGCCGAGACGCGGCGCATTTTCCTGCGCGACGGGCGGCTCTACGAGCCGGGCGAGCTTTTCCGGCAGCCGGACTTGGCACGGACGCTCCGGCAGATCGCCGCGGGCGGTCCCAAGGCTTTCTACCGGGGCCGGATAGCCCGGGCCATTGCGGCCACGATGGGAAAGCATCGTGGGGTCCTCAACCGTGCCGACCTCCGACAATACCAGGCGAAAATCCGTCAGCCCTTGCGCGGCACCTTTCGTGGACACGACATCCTAACCGTGCCGCTGCCCAGCTCTGGCGGCGTCGGATTGTTGGAGATGCTCAATGTGCTCGAGCCGATGGACCTGGGGACGCCCAACTCATTCCAGTCCATCCATTGGATTGCAGAGACGATGCGTCGCGCTTACGCCGATCGTGCTGCCTACCTGGGAGATGCGGACTATGTTCCCGTGCCGGTTCGAGGCCTCATCAGCCGGAAGTACGCTGCTGAACTCCGCGAGGAAATCCTGCAAGCCAAGGCCGTGGCTCCAGTCCTGGCCGGGAAGCCCGCGGAATTCGAATCCGCCGAGACGACCCATTTCTCCGTGGTCGATGCCCAGGGAAACGCGGTGGCGAACACCTACACCTTGAACGGCAGCTACGGGAGCGGAGTCACCGTCGAAGGGGCCGGATTCCTGTTGAACAACCAGATGGACGACTTCGCCGCAAAGCCTGGTGAGCCCAACATGTCCGGGTTAGTCCAGGGCGAGGCGAACGCCATCAGACCCCGCAAACGCCCGCTTTCATCTATGACCCCCACTATCGTCCTGCAGAATGGACAGGTGCGGCTGATCTTGGGATCGCCGGGGGGAGGGACCATCATCAACACGGTACTCCAGGTTCTGCTCAACGTGCTCGTGTTCCAGATGAACATCCGCCAGGCCGTTACGGCGCCGCGCTTCCACCACCAGTGGATGCCGGATCAGTTGACCCTGGAGCGTTGGGGATTCTCCGCGGACACGATTCAGAAGTTGCAGGAGTTCGGATACAAGCTCGACTTTCAAGATCAGATAGGGGCTTGCGAGGCGATAGAGATCGATCCCAAAACGGGATGGCGGTTCGGTGCGGCTGATCCCCGCGGGAATGGAAAGGCGGTCGGATACTGATGGACTATGGGCTTTCGACTCACCTGTTTGTTGACGAGCGACTGAGTTCGCACATCCTGGACCGGATTTTGGGCGCGGGGATTCGGCAGATCGAGGTGTTCGCGGCGCGGCAACACTTCGACTACCACGACCAGAACCACGTCCGCGACGTGGCGCAGTGGTTTGAAGACCATGAGGTGAAGCTACATTCCCTTCACGCCCCCCTCTATGCCGATTTCGATTGGGGTCAGAGTGGGGGCCCGGCGGTCTCGGTCGCCTGCCTGGAAAAGAGGAAGCGGATTGATTCCATGGAAGAGATCAAGCGCGCCCTCGAGGTCGCCGAGCGGCTGCCCTTCCGTTACCTGGTCCTCCACCTGGGAATTCCCGGCGAGGAGTATGCCCTGGAGAAATTTGACGCGGCGCTCACGTCCATTGAGCATTTGAAGATCTTCGCCAAGGAGCGCGACGTGCAGCTCTTGCTAGAAAACATTCCCAACGAGCTGGGTACTCCAGAGCGCCTGCTCGAATTCATCCAGTACTCCCGGATGGACGATTTGCAAATCTGCTTTGACACGGGTCACGCCCACATGGGGGGCGGGGTCCAGCCGGCTTTTCAGACGCTCCGGGATCGTATCGTCTCTACCCATGTGCACGATAACCGGCGCGAAAAGGATGACCACTTGCTACCCTTTGACGGAGAGATCGACTGGGAACAAACCATGCGCGACTTTCGCGCCGCGGACAACCAGTTTCCGCTCCTTTTCGAGCTGCGCCAAAACGAGTCCGAAGAAGTCGACCTGGCGCGGCTCCGCGAAGTGATGGAGAGAATGGAATCCATCCCTTGAGACCTGTAGCGGCGCCCGAGGAGCGCCGCGGCGCGATGGCGGTCACAGGCCGCCGTGAGAACTTCTGGAGGAATACGCCTTTGCCCCCTGTAGTTGAAATCCGCAACGTCTCCAATTTCGTCGGCCAAGAGGTTCTCATCCAGGGCTGGCTCTACAACCTGCGGGAAAGCGGGAAGTTGCTGTTTCCACTTATCCGCGATGGCTCGGGAATCATTCAAGGGGTAGTAGCAAAAGGTGCCGTCCCGCCCGAGGTCTTTGCGCGCGTGCGCGACCTGACGCAGGAATCTTCCCTCCGCGTCACCGGCAAGGTGCGGGCGGACCAGCGGGCGCCGGGTGGCTTCGAGCTGGAGGTCTCGGACGTGGATGTCCTTCAGCTCATTCCTCCTGACCATCCTTATCCCATCACGCCCAAGGAGCATGGAATCGAGTTTCTGATGGACCACCGCCATCTCTGGCTGCGTTCCTCCCGCCAGCGAGCGATCCTGGGCGTGCGCCACGAAATCATCAAGGCCTGCCGCGATTTCTTCGATGACCGCGGCTTCATTCTGGTTGATACGCCCATTTTTACCCCCGCCGCCTGCGAAGGCACCACGACGCTCTTCGAAGTGGATTACTTTGAGGACAAGGCATACCTGACGCAGTCGGGTCAGCTCTACAACGAGGCGACCGCGGCGGCCGTGGGCAAGACCTACTGCTTCGGGCCAACCTTCCGAGCGGAAAAGTCGAAGACCCGCCGCCATCTGACTGAGTTCTGGATGATTGAGCCCGAGGTGGCCTTCGCCCACCTCGACGATGCCATGGTGCTCGGCGAAGAACTGGTGGCCTTCGTGGTTCGGCGCGTGCTCGAACGGCGCCGCGGCGAACTCCAGACACTGGAGCGGAAGGTTGCTCCCCTGGAAAAGTGCACGCCGCCCTTTCCGCGCCTGAGCTATGACGACGCGGTGAAGATGCTCCAGGAAAAGGGCAGTGAGATCCAGTGGGGCGGGGACTTCGGCGGAGGCGATGAGACCATGCTCTCCGAGAGCTTCGACAAACCGGTCCTCGTCCACCGGTATCCTGCGCAGGTGAAGGCGTTCTACATGGCGCCTGACCCGGCACGCTCGGAAGTGGCGCTGTGCGTGGACATGCTGGCCCCGGAAGGCTACGGGGAAATCATCGGGGGCGGGGAGCGCCTGGCCGACTTCGACCTGCTCCTGCGCCGCATCGAGGAGGCCAAACTGCCGCGCCAGGCCTTTGAGTGGTATCTGGACTTGCGACGTTACGGCACGGTGCCGCATGCGGGTTTCGGTATGGGTATCGAGCGCGTCGTGGCGTGGATCTGCGGGCTCGAGCACGTCCGCGAAACTATTCCCTTTCCTCGTATGCTCCATCGCCTGACTCCGTGAGTTTCAAGAGTTGAATG